>LVBO01000203.1 GCA_001604435.1 Synergistales bacterium Syner_01 | reverse complement strand
CCATCTTCTCCGGGGTGAACACATACGTGCTCGTCATGAAGACGGGCGCGACCAGCGCTCCTGTTTCTTCGTCCGGCTCCTGCCCGGCGTGAACGGCCAAAGTCTCGAATGCAGCGTGTTCCGGAATCATCGTTCAATACCCTCCTCTGGTAAACTGGCGCGGAACGAATCCGACATCCTGTTCGGCTCCTTAATGCGCACCGCCGATACGCACGGCGACCTTCGCATGCTTCGCCGCGTTTCGTTCAAGCTCTTCGAAGCCCTTTTCGACAATATCATCGAGCGCGATCTCCGCCGTGATCAGCGACGCCAAATCTTTCGGGTAGCGCCCCTCCGCCATGAAGCGCATCACGGCGCCTATCTCGTCGAGATAGGCCTGCGAGGTGTACAGGGTGCGCTCCCCCTCCTGGAAGAAGTTCATCGGGAAGACGGGGTCTTTTTCGAAGACGCCCATCACCATCAGCTTTCCCGTCGGCAGCAGAGCGTCGACGGCCGAACGGAGCGTGCTCTCCAGCCCGACGCACTCGAAAACGACGTCGACACGGCACGACGCGAGACGCGCCCGTCCCTCCTCCGTGGACACATCGATATAGACGCCCCCCCACGGCTCGACGAAACGCCGCTTCTCCTCTCCCCAGCCGGAGACGAAGACCTGCTTCGCCCCGTCGATGGAACATGCGAGAAAAGCGCTGAGGCCGATGATCCCCGAACCGTTGATCAGCACGGTCTCCCCTTTGACGCCGCCGAGAAGGTTCGCCGCGTGCTGGCCGCACGCAAGGGGTTCTGCGAGGATGGTCGTCCGCATGTCCAGCCCTTCCGGCATCTCGTAGAGCTGGTACGCCGGGACGACGACGTACTCCGCGAACGCCCCGTCCGTGCTCACCCCGGTGAACCCCAGCTTTTCGCAGACGTTAGACCGCTTTTTCAGGCACGCCGAACACGCGCCGCAGCAGAGCGTTCCCGAGCAGCAGACCCTCGTCCCCTCTTTCCACCCGGTCACGTCGGCGGCGATCTCGACGATCTCCCCGGTGTACTCGTGCCCCAGAATCAGCGGCGTCCGCCGCCCGGTCAGACGGTGCGGTTTGTTCACCGGCAGAAAGACCGGTCCGGCGTACTCGTGTCGGTCGGTGCCGCAGATCCCCGCCCACTCCACCTTGATCTTGACCGTTCCCGGAGTTACCTGCGGCTCCTCCGCGTCCATCACGACGACCTCCTTATGCCCGCGCCATACGGCAGCCTTCATCGTGCGCACCTCGCTCTCATTTCTCGAAACTTCGCATGATACGGCGGAAGACTTCGGAGGGAGAGGCGTCGTACCCGACGCTCATCCTCTCGGCCACGCGCTCCGCCAGCCTGAAAAACTCCATCGACACCCCGCAGGCGTTCTGCGGGTCGTCCCTGTAGGGGTACATGTCGAGCGATATCCAGTCGTCGTACCCTACTTTCCGAAGCCAGTGGACGAATTCGAACCACTGGGGCCAGTGAACGCTTCCCGCAGGCATATCGTCGTCGGCTATTCCGTAATTATCGTTGATATGCACATGAAAGAGACGCCCCTGCCCGGCGAGCAGCGCGACGGACATCGCGGGATTCTCGCCGGCGTTGAACGAATGCCCTATGTCGAGCGCGACGCCGACGTTCGGGCTCCCCGTCGCCATGGAGAGCGCGAGCGCGGTCCCCGCATTGGCCGCGTAGCACTTCATTCTGGGCTCGCTCATCTTGTACTCGATCGCCAGCCTGACCTCCGGCCGGTGCGCCGCGCACTCCGCCAACCCCTCGACGAACAACTCCCACCCCCTGGCGTAGTCGACCTCGAAGGCGTAGTCGAAACCGTCCTGCCCCGGCCAGATGTTGACGATCTTCGTCCCCGTCCGGGAGGCCATGTCCATCGCCCCCTTGATCCGCGCTCTCGCATCGGTCCTGAGGCCGTCGTCCATCGCGGTCAGCGCGCCTTTCTGCCATTTCACCTCGCAGACGATCTCCGGGATGATGGAGGCGATGCGCAGATTGTGCCGCTCGAGAAGCTCTTTTATTTCGTCGCAGTTCGCCTCGTCGATATCCCCGGGGTAACTCAATTCGACACCGGAGACGCCTTCGAGCGCGGCGACCTTCTCCAAACGGCGCTCGAAGGGCATCGCCTCCCTGTATCCGTCGGAGACGTACCGCTCGGCGCATCGTCCGTACGCCCATATTCCCACCGCCAGTTTCGTCATAACTCCACCTTCCCCGCTACCCGAGGTAGCTCTGTATCAGCGTCTGATTGTTCAGCAGCTCGGCGGAACTCCCCTCCTGCACCACTTCGCCCACGGAAAGGATATACGCCCTGCCGCACACCGAAAGCGCCTTGAACGCATTCTGCTCCACCAGCAGAATGGCCGTCCCCATGCTGCTGATCTCTCCGACGATGTCGAAGATCTGTTTCACGATGATCGGCGCGAGACCGAGCGACGGCTCGTCGAGCATGATGAGGTCCGGCCTGCTCATGAGCCCTCTGCTGATGGCGAGCATCTGCTGTTCTCCGCCGCTCAGCAGTCCGCCGTAGTGATGCAGCCGCTCCCGAAGGCGCGGAAAGAGGGTCAAGGCCCGTTCGATGTCTTCGGCGACTCCGTGCCGGTCCGTCCGCGAAAAGGCCCCCAATTGCAGATTCTCCAGCACCGTCATGTTCGCCAGAATGCGCCGTCCTTCCGGGACGTGCATCAGCCCTTCCTTCACCAGCTTGTACGGGGAGGAGGGGATTATCTTTCTCTTGAAGCGAATCTCTCCCTCTCCCTGAAGCATGGCGGAAACCGCCTTCAAAAGGGTGGACTTGCCGGCGCCGTTGGCCCCCAGGACCGCCACGACCTCCCCCTGATCGACATGGAGATTCACGCCTCTGAGCGCCTTGATTCCTCCGTAGGAGACGTGCAGGTTCTTCACCGAAAGCACTCCCGCTCACTCCTTTCCAAGGTAGGCCTCGACGACCGAGGGGTTCTTTTTTATCTCCTCCATGCACGACGAACGGGCGAGAATCTTCCCGAAGTTGAGTACGGTGATCTCGTCGCACAGGCTGGTCACCACGTCCATGTGATGCTCGATCATGAAGATCGTCAGGGTGAACTTCCGCCGAATCCCGCGGATGAAATTGACCAGAGCGACCGACTCCTCTTCGTTCATCCCCGCAGCCGGTTCGTCCAGAAGCAGCAGGCGCGGACGGATCGCCAGAGCCCGCGCGATTTCCAACCGCCGCTGCAGCCCGTACGGAAGGCTTCCCGCGCGCTCTTTTTCCCTGGAGTCGAGCCCGACGATCGCGAGCAACTCCCGAGCATGCTCGCGCTGCGCCCGGACGACGCGTCCGTAGCGCCCGAGATGGGTGAGCGCTTCGAGCATTCCGTAGGAAGCGTCCTTGTGTCCGGCGATGATGACGTTTTCCAGCGCGGAGAGATTCGGAAAGAGGCGGATGTTCTGAAACGTCCTCCCTATGCCGGCGTTCGCGATATCGAAGGGTCTGCGCCCAACCTGCTCCCGCCCCTCGAAGAGGACGGATCCGCTTTGCGGCCTGTAGATACCCGTAACGACGTTGAAAATCGTCGTCTTCCCCGCGCCGTTCGGTCCGATCAGGCCGTGGACGCCGCCCTCCTGTAAAAGAAGATCGAACTGCTGGACGGCGCGCACGCCGCCGAAGGCCATCGTCAGGTCGGAAATCTCGAGAATGCGGCTCATCGCGCTCCCTCCTCACGGTCTCTCCTATGCTTCCGGAAGAGCGCCGGAAAGAACGAAGAGAGCTCTCGGTACCCCATAAGTCCGTTCGGCCTGAGCATGATGATCAGCACCACCGCAGCTCCGTACACCAGCATCCTGTATTCGGCCAGCCCTCTGAACACCTCCGGAAGCAGCGTCAGGATCACGCTTGAGATCACCGCCCCCGAGAGGCTCCCGAGCCCGCCGATGACCACGGTGATGGTCCACTCCGCCGACTTCTCCAGGTTGAACATGTTCGGCGCGATGAAGCGGAGATAGTGCGCGAAGAGAACGCCCGCGCACCCCGCGTACACCGCGCTGAAGACGAAGGACATCAGCTTGTACTTCGCCGTGTCGACGCCGACCGCCTCCGCGGCGACTTCCTGCTCGCGGATCGCCATGAAGTGCCATCCGTACTTCGACTGGATGAAGTTGCGGGCG
>LVBO01000202.1 GCA_001604435.1 Synergistales bacterium Syner_01 | reverse complement strand
GTCTACTACAAGGGAGAACTTGGAGATAATCTCGAAAGATACATGATCGAAAAGGATGGCTGGACTCGGAAATCGGACTTGGAGTCCTACAAGGCGATCCTCCGGGAAGTGCTCCACGGGCAGTACAGAGGGTACGATATATTCGTTCCCGGCAGCCCGATCGGAGGCGCACGTCTTCTGGCTACGCTGAATATTCTGGAGAACTTCAATCTCGGGCTGATGGGGTGGGACGATCCTCTTGCCCTGCACATCATGCAGGAGGCTTTTGTCNNGAGATCCCGATTTTGTCCGGTTGCCGGAGAAGGGGTTCGTCAGCAAGGAGTATGCTCGCGAACGAATGATGGGTATCGACCTTTCGAAAGCTTCGGACCCCGCGACATGGGCGTATCGTTCAGGCGATCCGGCTCCGTACGACAGCGGCGAAAAGACGTATGTCGAGGTTATGCTGGAAGGGCTCAAGGAAACTCCGAAGCCGGTCGCTTCGAGAATTCTTGAGGATTGCGTTGAGTCTCCGTCGACGACGCACTTCTCGGTGATCGACAAGCACGGGAACGCCATTGCATGGACGCAGACCATATCCGCGTTCTTCGGAACAGGAGACTGGATTGACGGCTATTTCCTGAACAACGAAATAGGCAACTTCAAGTCGCAGTTCGTCGAAGGCGATCCCCAAAATATGGAGCCAGGGAAACGCCCTCGAACGACCATCGCCCCCACCATCGTCGAAAAGGACGGCGAAGTTCGCTGGATCATCGGTTCGCCGGGAGCGGCGCGAATTGTCTCTACTATCGTCGAGATGATAGTAGGCCTCATCGATTTTGACTGGAGCATAGAGGAGGCAGTAAAGGCCCCCAAGTTCATCGGATCCGATACCTACAAAGAAATCCATATGGAAGAAGGGTACCCTGAGGGGACTGTCGTCTTCCTTGAGAAAATCCTTGGGCACAAGATAAAGAAGTACTCCTACCCGGATCTCTTCTTCGGCGGCCCTAACGTAATTTCCGTCGAAGAAGACGGTGTATTCGTCGGGATGGGATCGATCCGGAGGAACGGCGCAGCAGCCGCACCGACATCTGGGAAGTAAGGAATGCAAGAGAAGCTGGAGGCGTGTGTGGATTTTTTCCACACGCCTCTTCGAAAGGAGATTATTATGAGAAAACATCTGTTCGCATTGATCTTTTTGATCGTTGTGCTCAACTTCACGTCGTCGCTCTCCGAGGGAGCCTTCTTCCGCCCGGATATCCGTCCGGGGTACGGTGTTACGAAACAAGCGTGGCTCTCCGATTACTTCGCTCCTCTGCGGGGGACGAACATGGACACCCCAGTCTTTATTCTCGACAGCGGGAAGCCTGGAATCGCAGGAATTGCCATGGGTGGAACCCATCCCCGCGAACTCGCGGGATATACCGCTGCGACGATTCTGATAGAGAACGTCCGGATGGCGCAGGGGCGTCTTATCGTCATTCCGTACGCGAACAGCAGCGCCTTTTCCATACGGGATCAGGAGAGCCGAATCCCTCTTTCATCCGATCGAGTCTCGATCCGGAACCAGACTTCTCCCTTACGGTGATCGCAGAACCGATATTCGCGACCAGGGAGTTCCCGATCCTGAGGAATACATTCACCCCTCGGGGCAGGTTATCAAGGATGGACGGGAGTCCAGGAATCTGAATCGCGTCTACCCCGGCAGGCCCGACGGAACGCCTACGGAGCAACTTGCTCATGCGATTATCGAGCTGATTCGGGCCGAGAAAGTGGATTTCTCGGTGGACTTTCACGAGGCCAACACCCCCGAGTACTATATCAACAAAAAAGGGGAGATTGAGAAAGGGGGCAGGCTGGCGTACATGCTGGTCTGTAATCCAAAGGGTATTGATGTAGGAGCTACGGCAGTTCTCGAGATGAGCGAGGATACGGGGATCTCCATGAAACTGGAGCAGTCCGACGCGGCATTCAGAGGACTCAGCCATCTTGAAATCGGCAACGCGACGGAGTGCGTCTCCTTCCTGACCGAAAGTCCCAATCCAGGGCAGGATATGTGGAGAGAGAACCCGGACGTGATGAACGACATCAAGTATAGCCTT
>LVBO01000201.1 GCA_001604435.1 Synergistales bacterium Syner_01 | reverse complement strand
AAGGTGCTGTCCAAGGCGAAAGAGGGCGACATCGTGCTGCTGCACGTCGGCGTCGCGCCGACCATCGACGCGCTGCCGCGAATCATCGACGGCTACCGCGAGAAAGGATTCTCCTTCGTCGTCGTCGACGAAATGTAGCAACCGCGCTTACTTCCCGGGGGGGAATTTCTGGACCGTCCACCCCGCGGCGGAGGGGAAAAAGGCGGTCAGCGGTTCGGAAGGATCCTCCGCGACGCACACCGTGGCGTCCTCCATCCGGACGACGAGGCGGCAGAGCCGCTCCTGATCGGCGGATACGGGAACGCCGACGGGTCCTTTGAGGAGCATCGGCGTCCCGCCCTCGGCGGCGATCTCCTCGCGGATTCGCTCGCTCTCCCAGTGGACCAGCGCCGCGACGTTCAGGTACTTGCCGGAGGCGAGCCGCGCCGACTCCCACTCCCGGCTCAGCATCGCGGCGGACGCGGTGCGGGCGAGGATCTCCAGCGTTGCCACGTCCATCGTGTCCGTGCCAGGAAGCGGCTCGGAGACCGCGATGAAGGCGACAAGGCGGTCGCCGTCCCAGAGAGGGAAGATCAACTTGATTCCTTCCATTGCGTCGAGCGACGCGAGGAAGGGGACCTCCATGAAGGCGAACAGCCGTTTTCCCTCCTCCATTGTAAAAGAGGAAGGGCGATCCCCTTCGAGAATTCCTATGGGGAAGCCCGCCGGACGCCCTGTGCGCTGCAGGACTCCGTCCTCCTTCGAGGCGAAGACGACGTACCCGCCGGCGTGCGGTTGCCATGCCACAAGCACGGCGCGCGGGGCCTGGGTCATCTCGGAGAAGATGTCGAGTATCTGGAGCAGCAGCTCTTCCTTCGACGTTTGTTCAAGGAACTTGAGGGCCGCCTCGTGGAGCGCGTTCAGCAGGAAAGCTCTCCGTGAAAGCTCCTGCATGTTCCGCTCCTTCTCCTCCCGCATCGCGGAAATGGAGAGCGCTTTCGACGCGACATTTCCCAGCAGTTCCATGAAGTTGAGGGCCTCCTCGCCGGGGAGCGTCTCCCAGCGGAGAAGGCAGAAGAGCCTGGCGTCCCCGCCGATGATCGGGAGAATGGCGGACCACTCTCCGGCAAGATCGTGGAAAACCGCTTCGCCGACCGAGTCGCGCATGGATTCCTCCAGCAGCACGGGAACGGGGGAGAGAATGTCTCGCGCGAAGATCCCTTTGCGGGGAGGCATCGGTATATCCTCGCCGTCGAGGCGCGAGAGACGTCCGCCTTTATCCAGAACGATGGAGAGGCGCGAGGGAAACAAGCTCTCCGTGAGGACGTCGCACAGGAACGCGCCGAAGTAGTCCAGCCCCATCGGCTCGAAGACCGACGCGAGCGTGCTCTTCGTCGCCAGGACCATGTACGCCAGCTTGGAAAGACGCTCTTCCGTCCCGGACGTCTTCTGGTGTTTCTGCCAGAGGTTCAGCAGTCCGGCCAATGAAGGCATCTGGTCGAGCAGCTCTTTCGGGGGTTCCTCCGAGAGGAGGACGAAAAAGACCCAGTCTCTCCCGCGAAGACGAATCCCCCACGGCCACTCCCCCGGGAGGGGGGCCGTCGCCACGTCGTACGCCTCGCGGAGGAAGGGGGACGGAAAAACGTTTTGAATATCCCGGGCCCTTCCTTTGAGGAAGAGGCTTTCCACTCCGGCGCCGAACGCTTCGAGAACGGTCAGGTCCTCTCCCTCCGGCCGGAGGATCATCCCTCGCGCCGCGTGGGCGGCGAGGCTGTCGGAAAGCAGCGTGAGGACGCCTCCGTTCAAAAGAAATTCCGTCCGTTCAAAAAGATCCTTCATGAACAATCAACATCCCTTCATGGGGGCGGGTATACACGATCCCGACTCCGGGCTCCCCTTTCCCGGAGATCGGGGCGACTCTTTTTTATGGTCAGGAAGACGCCTCTATGGTATCTTAAAGTTGCGAAAGACGCCACAAAAAAAATCCGAGGACGCCCGTCTGCGTTCTTTGACAAAAGACTAAGGTGAGTTATGCATTCTTTCGATACGACGAAAAAACAGGCGAAGATAGCCTCGGCGCCCGGACAGGAGAGCCGCCGTTTTTTTCGGGTGGAGTGCACCCTCCGCACGGAATTTCGCCTGCACAACCATGATGTATGGTTGCCCGCCGAAGTGCTCGACTTGAGCGTCGCAGGCATGAAGCTCCGGTTCAACCCCTTCCAAAGGGGGCGGACGCTGCGCCCGGAGGTGTTCGAATGGGCCGACAGCCGTTTCCGTTTTCCCCTGAAAAAAGATTTCTTTCATCTCGACGGGCATTTTCTGAAGATCTACCAGCGGAGCGCGGGTCTTTTCACGGCGGGGGTGGAGTTCGACGAACCTTCGCCCGAGGAGCAGTTCAAGCTTGTCGAGCTCTTCGCGGAGTTCCGGCGGCGGAGAGGCGCGATCTGATTCTCCTTCTTCCTTTATTGCTTCGCGAGGGGCGCTTGCTTTATGGTAATAAAAAGAGTAGTGTATTTCATATTCTTTTCGAGGAGATGACATGATGAAACTGAATCGGCTGGGTTCCCGCATTCTCGTTGTCGTGCTCGCGCTGTTGATCGTATCCGTCGGCGGAATAGGATTTTACGCCATGAAAATCGCGGGCGACAACACGCGCCGGATGGTGAACGACTATGAAATCTCCGTGGCCAACGGACTTGCGCACGAACTGGACGCGGTCTTCAATCGTTTCGACGGCATACTGCAGGCGCTTTCCTCGCTTGTGAGCACCCGGTTCACGTCGGCGATGCTCAACGCCGACGTGGCCGACGTCGTGGTCCGGCAGTTCGCAAGCCAGAACGGCAAGTTCATCGCCGACCTGGGGATGCAGTCCGTCGAAGCGCGCAGCCTCTTCATGATATTCAACCCGGAGGTTTTCGGCGTCCAGAAGGTCTTCAGCGTGGGGTTCCAAAGAAAAGACCCGGACTCGCTCTACATGTTCATGGACAGCGAGCAGTTTTCCCCCGCCAAGCTCATCGACCGGAAGGAGCCCTCGACCTCGTGGTTCTGGACGCCGCTGGACACGGGGCGTCCCTACTGGGGCGACCTCGCCCGCTCCCAAACGGGGGAGGATCTCGTCACCTACACCATGCCGATCGTCATCGGAGACAAAATCGCCGCCGTCGCCGGCATGTCCTTCGATTTTTCCTTTGTCCGCACGATGCTGGCGTCGGTAAAAATTTACGACACGGGCTATCCCTTCCTGATGAACCGCGATCTCCGTTTTCTCTACCACCCGACGCTCTCGTTCGACGGTCCCGATCTGCGGAAAGTTTCGGAAGGTTCCATGGCCTCCTTCGCCGACGTTATGCTGAAAGAGCCGAGCGGTCGCTTTTCGTACTTCTATGAAGGAGAAGAAAAAACGTTGGCGTACAAGAGCCTCGCCAATGGGTACATCGTCGCGGCCGCGGCGGCGACGGCCGAGTCGCTCGCCGCGGTCGGCGCGATGGAGCGGGCCGTTTATTTAGGCATCGCCGCGGTGCTCCTCGTCGCCGTCGTCGTCGTCGTCTTCTTCTCCCGCAGTCTCGCCAAGCCCCTCCAGGCCGTGGCCGCAGGCGCGCGGAACGTCGCCGAGACGGGCGACCTGACCAAGACGCTCGCCGTCAAGACCTCCATCGAGGAGATCAAGAACGTCGCCTCGGCCGTCAACGACATGATCGGCGGCACGGCCGAAGCGGTCCGGAACATCATCGACAACTCGCGCAAGGTACTCTCCCGCGCGGAGGACATGAGCGCCGCCTCGGAACAGAGCAGCGCGTCCGTGCAGGAGGTCATCGCGCTCGTCGGGAAGGTGGCTCGGAACACGCAGGAAACCGGGAGCGCCATCGAGGAGGCGAACGCCGGAATCGAAGAGGTGTCCAGCGGCGCCCAGGCCGGAGCGCAGGCCGCCGTCGAGACGGGCGAGCGGGCGCAGGAGATCTCCCATGCCGCCGAGAAGGGCGGGAAGGCGCTCGACGACATGGCGGGGCTGATCGAGAAGGTCTCCACGTCCGGCGAACAGGTAAGCGCCGCCG
This sequence comes from Synergistales bacterium Syner_01, assembly GCA_001604435.1. GTDB lineage: Bacteria > Synergistota > Synergistia > Synergistales > Aminobacteriaceae > JAAYLU01. The sequence continues at coordinate 985 of LVBO01000201.1, read as the reverse complement.
TCGGCGACCTCGCGAAGTCGGTGTCGGGGATCACGGGATTCGTCAACACCATCACGCAGATCGCGGACCAGACGAACCTGCTGGCGCTGAACGCGGCCATCGAGGCCGCGCGTGCCGGAGAGGCGGGACGCGGTTTCGCGGTCGTCGCCGAGGAGGTCAGGAAGCTGGCCGAGGAGTCGAACCGGGCCGCCGGCGAGGTGGGCCGGGTGATCGGGGAGATCTCGGGGAAGACCGAGAACGCGATGAAGGACCAGAAGGGAAGCGCGGAGCAGATCAAACAGCTCGTCGAGCGTGCGAAGGAGACGAAGACGGTGATCGACGACGTGGTGGTGAAGGTGGCGTCGATTTCGGAGAACGTGCAGTCGATCGCGGCGACGATGGAAGAGCAGTCGGCGAGCGCGGAGGAGATGACCGCGGGGATGGATCACGTGGCGCGTTCGGGTTCGGAGATCGCCGAGCAGGTGGAGAGCATCAACCGCTCGATGGACGAGCAGGGGCGCATGACGGAGAGCATCGCGTCGACGGCGGGGGATTTGGTGCGCCTGTCGGAGGAGATGCAGCGCTCCGTGGGGCGCTTCAAGGTCGCCGCGGAAGGAACCGGCCTTGCGCCGAAACGCTGAACGACGCAACGGAATAGGAAATGGACCGCTCGACACGGGTGAAGAGGAGCCTCCTCTTCACCCGTGTCGTGTATGAGAAAAAACAGGATGTATGAATCTTTGCAAAAGACATAACGCATGATAAAGTATTAAAGGTTAAAAAACGTTTTTTATCCGAAGCAAAGGGGGATGGATCATGTCGATCAAAGGAAAGCTATGGGGTATAGCGATCTGCATGTTCTTGGTCATAGGCGGTATGATGGGCGTCACGTTCGTCCGCACCACATCGGTGGTGTTGGGGCAGATGCAGAGCACGGGCGCGGAAAGCGTCCGCCGCGCGGCGGACAACATCAACATTCAGTTCATGAGTCTGGAGGCGGTGCTCC
>LVBO01000200.1 GCA_001604435.1 Synergistales bacterium Syner_01 | reverse complement strand
AAGGCCGGGAGAGGAATCGCCGTGGGCGCGAACCGTCTCGGACCCTATCATGTGCCGCACACCTTCGCCTCTTCGCAGACCGAAGTGCTGCTTCCGCTGGCCATCCACGCCTGCGCCGACCTGATGGACCTCTTCTTCCCCACGCTGGAGCTGAAGACGGAGTTTGAAGAGCGGGAGGAGCCCCGCGACGCGCCCGGGGGCGAAGCGGTTCCTAAACGCTTCGTCGAGGCGACGGCCACGATGGAGCATCTGAAAGAAAAGGATCCCGCATGGTCCGCGTACAACCTTACCATTCAGTATTCGGGTCCGGCCGAACTCCTGGTTCTGGAGAAGACGAAGAAGATCTACGGCAGGAAGCTGCACTTCAACAAGGGAGCGCTTGAGAAGATCGAAACGCCCGAGGGCGCGCTCGAGAAGCTGCCGCTCCGTCTTTTCATCGCAGCGGAGGGGTTCCCGCTCACCGAAGAAGAAGCTTTCTACGAGATCAAGGACGGGCAGTCCGCGGTCATACGGATAGACGCGGGGAGCCGCCGGTTTGAAAATGTCCCCCGGGAGCTCAAGAACCCCGCCGAGGTCTCCATCATGCCGCCGCGCATCCTTGTGCTGGAGCTTCTTGAGGAGACCGGCGACGCGGAGCATGAGTTCGAGGCCGTGGCCGTTCCCAAGGGAGACTATCTCTTCGAGTGGAATTTCGGCGACGGAAGCGAGCCGGTCGAGGACAGACCGCGCCCCGGGGAAAAATCCATCCGGAAACACACCTACAAGGGCCTGAAACCGGGGGATCTGTTCTCTCCCAAGGTGATTCTCTACGGAGAGAAGAAAAAAGAGCTGGCGGAGGATACGATTTCCGTCTCGGTCGTTAAAGGGGAGAAACGGCACTTTTTCGAGAACCGCACCTTCTGGCTGACGGGCTCCCCCTTTGCCAACGACCAGTCCGTGGTCTTCCCGACGGTCGCGCTCTCCATCGTCCCGTCCATCTCCGGGATATCCGGAGAAATAGACCCGAAGAGCCCGGAAGGGAAGCGCCTCGCGGACATGGCCGAGGGAATGTCGAAGGCGGGAGACTACGTCAAAGAGCAGATGATCAAGGAGATGGCGAAGATGGGCGTCTCCCTGAGCGATTCGCAGCTTGCCGAGGCGATGAAGCAGGCGCTGGCGATGGGCGGAATCGATCTCTCCGGCTCGGCGATGGAGCGCCGCCCGATCCTCGGGAGCGGATATCAACAGGCGGGGATACCTGTAACGATCTCGCTCTCCGTCTCGCTGGCGCCCATACCCCCCGTTCCGGTCTCCATGCCGGATACTCCAAAGCTTGAAGGGCGGGTTGCCGTGAAGAAGTGGTTCTTCACGACGGGGTCCGCCGTCAGCCCCGAGGTCCCTGGAAGCGGCGGGAGCGCTTCGCTCTCGTGGACGCCGGAGAAGGGAAAGACGCCGGAGTCCTTCGCGCTCGACCTCGTAATGTTCTACAC
>LVBO01000199.1 GCA_001604435.1 Synergistales bacterium Syner_01 | reverse complement strand
GCTTCCCCTTGGTCGTGGGTGACGTAGACGATGGTCGCCCCGGTGAGCCTGTGGATGTCCTGAATTTCGCGGCGCATCTCGATCCGCAGCTCCTGGTCGAGGGCGCTCAGCGGCTCGTCCATCAGCAGGATGGAGGGCTTGGAGACGATCGCGCGGGCCAGGGAGACGCGCTGCCTCTGCCCTCCGGAGAGTTCCCCGGGCAGGCGGTGCTGCAACGGCGTCAGCCCCGTCGCTTCCAGGGTTCGTTCCACCGCTTCCCGCTTCTCGCGTTCGCTCGTCCCCTTGTGGCGGGGGCTCTTCAGCGGAAACTCGACGTGGCGGCGCACCGTCATGTGCGGCCAGAGCGCGAACGACTGAAAGACCATGCCGAGGTCGCGCCTCTCCACGGGCACGTGGACGAGGGGCGATGAGTAGACGTCGTCGCCGAAGGTCACCGTGCCTTCCGTCGGCCGGAGGAAGCCGCCGAGTATGCGGAGAAGGGTCGTCTTACCGCAGCCGCTCGGGCCGAGGACCGCGACGAACTCGGACGCTCCTATTTCGAGTCGTATGTCATCGAGCGCCCGCGTCCGGCCGAACCAGTGGGATACGCGCTCCAGCTTCAGTCGTTTCATTCTTTTTCTCCTTTTGCCGCTCGAAAAGTTTTTTGTATGCCAGCGCGGCGCCGTAGCCCCCCAGCACGAGGAGCACGACGACGGCGGACATCGCCGCCGCGAGGCTGTAGTCGCCCGCCTGCTGGAAGTTGAAGACGGTCAGTCCGATGGTCTTCGTCCCCGCCGCCGAAAGAATGGAGGAGAGCGTCAGCTCCGTCATCGCCGGGATGAAGACGAGAAACGCGCTCGCCAGCACGGGTTTGGTCAGCAGCGGGACGAGAATCTTCAGCCAGACGGCGAACGCGCCGCTTCCTCCTGCTCTGGCCGCTTCCTCGAGCGCGGGCTCCACGGTGAGCATCGCGTTCACGCTCCCCTTGATCTGGAGCACGAGGTAGCGTGTGACGTAGGCGACCGCCAGAATGCCGACGGTCCCGTAGATGCGGGGTCGCACCCCCGGAATCGGCTCCACCCAGTGGAAGATCATCGAGAGCGCCAGCACGATGCCGGGGATGGCGTACGCGAGGGAGGCGCTCTTCTCCAGCACCTTCACGGCGCCGCTCTTCTTGCGGACCTTCAGGTAGGCGGCCGCCGTCCCGACGAGGATGCAGACGGCGCATGTCACGGAGGCGAGCAGCAGGCTGTTCCGCACGGCGCGGAGCACTCCCGCGTTGGTCAGCAGGTCGCGGAAATTCGCCATCGTGAGGTTGTCCGCCGCGTATCCCAGGCCGTACCGCTTCTGCATCGCGCTGAGCGCCATGAAGAGCAGCGGGACGATGTTGAACGCGAAGAGACCTCCCAGCAGCAACCACTCGACCGCGGCGCGGACCTTGGGCGTCAGCTCGATGCGTGTCGAGGCGTCCTCTCCGACGCTCTCCAGTCCGGGGCTCCGCTTGACGAAGAAGCCTTCGAGGAGCGTGCCGCCGATGGCGAGGAGGGAGAGCAGCACCGAGAGCACCGCCGCGTCGGAGAAGGAGGAGGGGCCGAATCCGATCGCCTTCTCGTAGATGTAGGTGCTCAGCACCGGTATGCCCGAGGAGATGCCGAGGAAGGCCGGGATGGAGAAGTTGTCGATGGTGGCCAGGAAGGAGAGCATCGCGCCGCTCGCCACGGCGGGCGCGGCGAGCGCGAGGTTGATCCGGAGCATGGTCTGACGTCGCGTGTACCCCGCGGCCATCGAGGCCCATTCAAGATCGACGGGGATGCGCCGCAGCATGGCCTTCACGATCATGTAGACGATGGGCGTCGCGCACATGCCGTGGACGAAGATGATGCCGCCCATGGAGTAGAGGTTGATCGCGGGGAGCCCCGCGGAGGTCAGCCACGTGTTGATCGCGCCGTTCCCCGAGAGCAGCCCCGTCCAGGAGAGCGTGATGATGTACGAGGGGATGATGAAGGGGAGTAGAATCAGCACCTCGGCGAGACGCCGTCGTTTCAGGTTCGCGTAGGCGACGAGGAACGCGAATCCCCCGCCGAAGAGTACGGAGAAGGCCGTGGCGCTCGTCCCGATGATCGCCGTGTTCCCGATAGCCAGCCGCGTCCGCTCCTCGGCGAGGAGGCGGACGTAGTGCGACGCGTCGTACCCGGTCTCCCCGGCGAAGCTCATCAGCAGCAGGCGAAGCAGCGGCGCGATGAAAAAGAGGAAGACCGCGCCGTAGAAGGCTGCCTTCAGAGCGCGGCTTCCGAAAGTTCGTGCGAAGTGCCGTACGCGCACCGTTTTCCCCGGTTTCTACTGGAACATCGCGCTGAATCGCGCTTTTTCGGCCTCACGCGCCTCTTTCAGCACGGCGATGTCGTAGACCATGCTCTTGATCTCGCGCACCGATTTCAGTCCTTCGGGGGCCTCGACGCCGTCCTTGACGGGAGTGTACCCCATCTCCGCCGCCACCTTCTGCCCCTCGGCCGAGAGGACGAAGTCGACGAAGGCCTTCGCCAGCTCGGGAACTTCCGTCGTCTTCAGGATGCCGATCGGCTCGGTCACCGCCGGGGATCCTTCGAGCGGGTAGACGAACTCCACCGGCGCGCCGTCGCGCTTCGAGCGGACGGTCATGAAGTCGACCACGAGTCCGCAGGCCTTCTCGCCCGCGACCACCGCGGTGAGAATGGCGCCGTTCCCCTTCTCGATGCGGACGTTGTTCGCCTTCAGCGCATCGTAGAACTCCCAGCCGAGCCCCTCGGTCCGGGTCATCACGCCGAGGTTGTACGCGGCCGCGCCGGAGTAGAGCGGGCTGGGCATGATGATGGCGTCCTTGTACTCGCTTTTCGCCAGGTCGGCGAAGGAGACCGGAGGTTCTTTCACTTTCGAGGTGTTGTAGATGATGCCCGTGCTGATGATCTTCGTTCCCGCATAGGTACGGTCTTTGTCCAGGTACTCCTCGGGGATGCCCTTCATCTCGGGGGAGTCGTAGGGGAGGAGCATTCCGTCCTCCTTGAGACTCTCGAAGGTCACGCTGTCGGCCACGAGCAGTACGTCCGCCAGCACCGACCGCACTGCGTGCTCCGCGCGGACCTTGCTGACGACCTCCTCGGTTCCCGAGCGGAAGACGTCCACCGCGACATCCGGATGGCGCTCGTTGAAGGCCGCGATGAGCTTGGTGACGTCGCGTTCCGGCTGCGACGTGTACAGGGTCATCCGCCCTTTGAGCGGGGCAGTCTCCGCCGCGCAGGCCGTCCCGAAGACGCCCGACGCGACGAGGGCCGTCGCCAGCGCGCAGACTACGATTCGTTTCAGATTCATTCAGTTCTCCTCCTTGCGTGTGGGTCCGCGTTTCGCGGTTTTTCGCCGCCTTCGCCCCTGACGGGTTCATCGGCAGGAGGCCGGCGGCGCTCCCGCAGAGTGTACGGCGCGGACGCAACAAAAGCGTTGCGCGGGTGTAACCGCAAAGCAACATTATACTGCATGGCTGTACGAAAAACCGTCCAGGCGGCGCGGAGAACCGCGACCCCGTCCGCTGTGCCGGAGGTCGTCCTACGTCCTCGGCGTCGCCGACTCCATTCCGCGTTTCAACGCAAGCCTGTTCATTTCGAGCAGTTCGGGGCGCTTTCCCAGCTTCTCCTCGATGGCGTCGAGCATCCGCCGCTCGGTGAGAACGCCGCTCAGCGCGATGTATGCGCCGATGACGACGATGTTCGCCACCTTCGGAGAGCCGATCTCGCGCGCGATGTCGTCCGCCGGAATCTCGGCGAGCTTCACGTCTTCGCGCCCGCCGGTCCAGCGGCAGAGCGAGCTGTTGAGCAGGACGAGCCCCCCCGGACGGACTGCGCCGAGGAAACGTTCCACCGAAGGCTGGTTCAGCGCGATCAGCGCGTCGACGTAACGGGACTCCGGCGCGCCGATCTCCGTGTCGGAAAGGGTGACGGTGCAGTTCGCGGTGCCGCCGCGCTGCTCCGGGCCGTATTTCGGCAGGAAGAGCGCGTTCCCGCCCGCTTTGCAGGAGGCGTACCCCAGCATCTGGCCGATGGCCATGACCCCCTGGCCGCCGAAGCCCGCGATGGTGATCTTCTTCTCCATGATCAGTCCTCCCTGTCCCTGAAGACGCCAAGCGGGAAGGCCTTCATGCTGTTCTCCCGCATCCAGTCCAGGCACTCGAGCGGCGAAAGTCCCCAGTTCGTCGGACAGTTCGAGAGCAGTTCGACGAAGGTGAAGCCCTTCCCCGCGCGCTGCAGCTCGAAGGACTTCCGGAGTCCCTTCTTCGCCTGAACGATGTTCGCCGGGCAGTCGAGCGAAAAACGCGCGATGTAGCGCGGCGCGCGGAGCTGCGACAGGATTTCGCACATCGTCATCGGGTAGCCCGTCCCGGCGGGGTCGCGCCCCTCCGGCGTCGTGGTCGACTTCTGCCCGACAAGCGTCGTCGGAGCCATCTGGCCGCCCGTCATGCCGTAGGTGCCGTTGTTGATGAAGATCACGGTGAAGTTCTCTCCCCGGTTCGCGGCGTGCATGATCTCCGCGAGCCCGATGGCGGCGAGGTCGCCGTCCCCCTGGTAGGAGAAGACGAGTTTTTCGGGGCAGGAGCGCTTCACGCCCGTGGCAACGGCGGGAGTCCGTCCGTGCGGCGAGACGACGACGTCCGTGTTGAAATGGAACATCCCCAGCGTGCCGCAGCCGACGGGGAGCACCGCGACGGTGTCGGCGCGCGCGTCCAGCTCGTCGATCAGTTCGGCGATCAGGCGGGTGGCCACGCCGTGCAGACAGCCGGGACAGTAGCCGGTCGCCCTGTTGGTCAACGACTTCGGGCGTTCATAGAGCGCGTCCATTCTACTTTCCCTCCTCTTC
>LVBO01000198.1 GCA_001604435.1 Synergistales bacterium Syner_01 | reverse complement strand
AGAAGTCGAAATGCGGGAAACAGCCGCAATCCTTGTAATCGACGATGATCCCGATATCCGCGAAATCGCCAGTTCGACCGCGCTCGGCATCACGAAATAATCCCTCCACATAAAAGGAACGGAGACGAGCGTCGCCATGAAGCTGAAGATGGTCTCGTAGGTATGTCGGTTCTTCCCGAGAAAACGTATCGAGACCGTCGCTCCTAGGTCGCCGCACTGGGAGGAACGAGCGTCACCGTGGTAGAGCCGCCGAGAGTCGCGGAAACGTCGATCTCCGCCCGGTAGATCCTTTCGAGAAGTCCCGCGTCGAGCACGCTTGCGGGAACGGCGCTCAACGCGGTCTCCATGCTGAAGGACCTCTTGTAGATCGGTCCGGTGTCGATTCCGTTCTTCAGTCCCTGAAAAGCCTCCTCGTACATATTGTACTGGGTGTTGAAAAAGTCTCCCCAATCTCACTTGGAGATGGCCGCCGGATTCTCTATTCCGTCGTCGACCGCGGCGCGGAACCCGAGAAAAATGCGATTCGCAGGACCTTGCGGAACGCTCTCGCGCCCCGCAAGGTCGGTGGATCGTATGCGTACGTCCGGCACGGGCTTCGGAGCGGAAGATTTTTCTGCGAACGCCCTTCCTACATCGCGGCCTGCGATACCCCCGCAGCGACATGCACAGGAAGGGCCTCCGGTTCCCCGTCCGTCGTCGCGCGCTCGCGGCAGTGCAGCGGGCGGGACGGCGGAACCGACTCCAGCAGACGCTTGATGGCGGGGTGTCCCGAGGCGGCCAGGGCGGCGACGCTGCGCTCCCGCGCGGCGATCACGCCGTCGGCCATCAGGGCGACCTCGTCGCACAGCCCCGCAACCACCCGGAGGTCGTGCGAGATGAAGAGGCAGGCGAGCCCCCGTTCGTCGCGGATCTTCCGTATCAGGTCGAGCACGCGGGCCTGCACCAGCATGTCGAGGCTGCTGACCGCCTCGTCGAAGACGACGGCCTTCGGCTCCGGCGCGAGCGCGCGGGCGATGCACACCCTCTGGAGTTCGCCGCCGCTGAAGTGCGCCGGGAACTTGTCGGCGTCGGAACTTTTCAGCCCCACCTGTTCGAGGAGGGGGCGCGAACGTTCGACGGCCTCCTTCTTCGAGAGCCCGAGAAAGTTGCGCAGCGGCTCCGCCACGATCTCGCCGGCGGTCATGCGCGGATTCACGGCCCCCTGCACGTTCTGGAAGACCACCTGCACGTTCCGCCGGTACTCCTTGAACCGCTCCCCGTCGGCGGCGAAGACGTCGCGCCCGTCGTAGAGGACGGTCCCTTCGTCCGGCCGCTCCAGCCCCAGCACGATGCGGCCGAGCGTGCTCTTGCCGCAGCCGCTCCGTCCGACGAGCCCGACGGCCTCACCCTCGCGGATCTCCAGATCCACGCCCCGGAGCACGTGAAGCGGCTCCGCCTTCCGAAAGAAGCCGCCCCGACGGTACAGCCGGTGCACCCCTTTCGCGGAAATCAGACTCGTCATCCCGCGCGCTCCTCCTCTCTCATCCGTGCGCACAGCTTCCCGTGGGCCGCCAGCAGCGCCTTCGTGCATTCGTGGGACGGGGCCGCGAACAGATCCTCCACCTGTCCCCGTTCGACGACCGTTCCGCCGTCCATCACCATCAGTCGGTCCGCCATGCGGGCCGCCACGCCGAAGTCGTGCGTCACCAGCAGCACGCCCATCTTCCGGCGGCGGCGCGCCGCGTCGATCAGGTCGAGCACCCGCGCCTGGGCGACCGTGTCCAGATCGCTCGTCGCCTCGTCGGCGATCAGCAGCTCGGGGTCGAGCATCAGCGCGATGGCGAGCATCGTCCGCTGCAGCATGCCGCCGCTGAGCTGGAAGGG
>LVBO01000197.1 GCA_001604435.1 Synergistales bacterium Syner_01 | reverse complement strand
CTGCGGAAAGACGCCACTTCCCCTCCGGATGCCGGTTCCATGTGCCGCTCCCTGAACATGGAGCATCAAGCGAAATGAAAGCCGGAGAATGCGCTGGTTCCGAATGAAGTGCGTCCGCCGTTGTGAAGGCCGGACACGGTTTGATATCAAGGCGCTTCATCTCCCGGAGCGCAGCCGATACACGTCCCCGGGACAATTCCACGCACTCAAGAGGAGCGTTGGGGAAAAGCCGGACGATATGTCCTGTTTTCACTCCGCGTCCGGAGCACATTTCTAAAATGGGGCCTCCCTTGTATACTTTTTTCATCACCTCGCCGACGAGCATTGACGACTCCGACTGAGGTGTCGACCAACCGTCGGAATATCCGGGAAAATTCCCCGGATATATAGTGGAGCTGAGGCGAACAGAATACGGTACAAGAGGGGAACGCCAACAGCGGATACCGGCTTTATTTGCTTGTTCCAGAATACCGTCCATTTTTTCTTCCGGAAGAATACGAAACGAAGAATATGGACGAATATGCGTCATCTTCAGGAGTTGCTTAGCCTCATCGCCGATGGTATTTCTCCATAGCGACGCCACCCACGGCGGAATACCCGCCGCAAGAGCCTGCTCTTTGCTGTTACCGGAAGATTCGAGTCTGGAAAGTTCTTTTCTCCCTTCTTCTGACACTCTTCGAAGAACGGCGTTCAGGAGACGGGCGCCTCTTTCGTCCCCTTTATCCTTGAGATGTTGTACGAGGGCATTCACAAGCACTCGCGGAGTAAACTTTCTCAGTTCAAGCAATCCCGCAGTACCAATACACAACGCATCTTCCGTCAGTCGGGAGATGCCGGATGGAGACGTTTTGAGAAAACGCGCGTAGATCTCTTTCCAGAGGAACTGTCTTCTGAGGGCTGCGTATACAAGTGTCGACGCAAGCGTAAGATCTCCCGGCGTCATGGAATCTCCCAGACGTCTGATCACCTCGGAAGCAAACTTCCCCTCCCGCACTTCACTCCAGACAAGAAGAGCGGCTTCCACCCCTCTCAAGGAGAGACCACCTCGGCAATCACAGGCCCGCCGGCCCTTCTGGTCCGGATAAAGATGCTCGACGGAGTAAGAAGGGAAAGTCCTCCCAAGGCAAAGCGCTCGTTCCGAACGTCCACTCCCGAAATCTCCAGATCGTCCAGATCAGGGGAAACCGTTCCATAGAGTTGAGCGAAGTAACTAAGCCGAGGTCCGACGAAGTAGACCGCAACAAGGCAGAGTATAGTGGAAAGGAAACTGAACAGCCCGAGTATGCGCAGAACAAAGAAAAGGAGAAAAGCAAAAAGCGTGTTCGCCATTACGACCGTTATCCCGCAACGGTGATAAAACGCCAGCGAACGATCCCCCCTTCGCATACGGTCCAAGGCAGTGCGAGAAGCCGCAAGCGCCGTTTCCGGGTCGACGCCTCCTCTGAGAGAAAAGCCGTCTTCAAGAGGCATACCTTCACCGTTTACTCGTCCGTACTCCTCTTCAAGGATACGGAGCGTACCGTGAGCAAGGGCATGATTTCTACGAACCTGGCGACTTGTCACAATACGCAACAGTTGCGCAGGCCGTGAAAGAATCCAGAGGAAAGACTGGATCGAAAAGCCGAGAGGAATAAGCACAAAAAAAATGAGGACAAGCAGCAGAAAAAACCAAGGAAATACAAAAATGAAGATCAAGAAAAAGAGTAAAGGCATGGGTATCCTGGTCCTTTCTCCCCGAGGAAATAAAATGGAGCGACCGGGAAAGCCGCTCCATTTCCCAGATCATCGCCTCTCGGCGAGGTGAACGCGTTCTCAGTCTCTGCTTCCGAACATACCTCGAAGGAAGAGAAGCCGGATTAGCTGGGCAAAGGCCATTACGGTGGCGGCAACATAGGTCCACGATGCGGCGCGCAAGACCGCACCAGCCCCTCCGATTTCATCGGTCGACAGTATTCCTGTGTCGGTAAGGACTCGGAGCGCGCGATTACTCGCATCGAACTCGACGGGCAAGGTAACCAGATGGAAAAGAATCACGCCGAGAAAAAGAATGATCCCGAGATCCATCAGCATCTGTCCCCGAAGAAGAATTCCGATGAAAAACAGCGGGAACGCAAGCGTTGAACCTATCCCGACAACCGGCACAATGGCATTTCGGATTTTCAAAGGCGAGTAGTTTACGCTGTCCTGTATCGCATGTCCGACTTCGTGCGCTGCAACTCCAATAGCCGCGATGCTCGAACTCCCGTACACCGAGTCCGAGAGACTCAGGCTTTTATCCCGTGGATCGTAGTGATCGGTCAGGTTGCCACCAACACGTTGAACAGGAACATCTTTCAAGCCAAAACGATCAAGCAAAGCCCTCGCGACAGCCGACGCAGTGACTCCGCGCCGGGAGCCGACACGGCTGTAATTTGCAAATACGCTCTTTACTCTCATCTGCGCCCACATAGCCAACAAGAGCGCGGGAATCAGCAATACCATCGTAGGATCAAAGAAAAATGGAAACATCGTTTCTCACCTCCGCTATTCGCTCTCGTTTTACGGGGAAAGGGTACACCGCGCATCCCTTTCCTCCATCGGTATTTTACACGGTTGTAGGAGAAAGAGCAATATTGGTCAGATTATTTTCCGAAAAATTTCCCTATCGTTGCGACTATGTGCCGCTGCTCCTCCAGAGAGAGTTCAGGGAAAATCGGAAGCGCAAGCGTTTCCTTGCTAAGCTGTTCTGCAACGGGGAAATCGCCCGACGTATAGCCAAGGAAAGAAAAACACCTTTGCAGATGAAGACTGAGAGGATAGTAGACCCTGCTTACCACGCCCTCCTCCTCAAGGAAACGCTGAAGGTCGTCTCTCCGCGGAACCCTTACGACATACTGATGATAGATATGATGATTGCCCTCGAGTTCCACCGGAGGCTGCACCGTTTCCAGAAGTCCTTTTTCTGCAAAAAGGGCGTAATACCTTCCGGCGACGATACGCCGTTCATCATTCCACTCCTCAAGGTGGCGGAGCTTGACGCGTAAAATGGCTGCCTGAAGAGAGTCGAGACGGCTGTTCAAGCCGACCTCATCATGAAAATACGTCGTCCCGGCGCCGTGAACTCTCAGTTTTCGGAGACGATCGGCCAGCTGGGGATCAGGAGAAACTACCATCCCGCCGTCGCCGTATCCTCCAAGGTTTTTAGTGGGGAAGAATGAAAAACAACCGATGCGCCCGACGGCTCCGGCTCGAAGAATGTCTCCTTCGACGGAACGCCAGGCCCCGAAAGCCTGCGCCGCGTCTTCGACAACCGGGATGCCCCTGGAGGCAAGCTCTTTCAGCCCTTCTTCGAGAGGAGCCATCTGACCAAAGATATGCACAGGAAGGAATGCCTTTGTTCTCGGAGTCGTCGCATCAAGAACCTTGTTCATATCGATATTGAACGTTACAGGATCGACGTCGACAAAAACAGGGACGGCCCCGAGGCGAGTGATACAGCTTGCCGTTGCGAAGAAGCTGTACGGCGTCGTGATGACCTCGTCGCCTTCTTTGATATCGAGCGACATGAGAGCAAGAATCAGCGCATCCGTTCCGGAAGCGCAAGCTACCGCCGAAACGCCCCCGAGATACTGCTCGCACTCTTTTTCAAAGAGCGAAACATCCGGTCCAAGAATGAAGTGCTGCGTCTCAAGCACTCCCTGCATTGCTTCAAGAATCTCGGCTTTTATTCTTGAATAATTACGAACAAGATCGAGCGTGGGTATTTTCGTTGCCATGGAAAAAAGTACCTCCCCTGAGAATGAACGAAACGGCGTTTCGCTCTCGTAAGAACTCCACTGAATATCATCACTTCATTCGGCGAATTTTGGCATCGGACAAAAAACAAGCGAACGCTCCGGCGCGGGGCGATCGCCTGGAAAAAGAAACGGATGAAAAAGACTTACTCTTCGACGACGATTTTTCCCAGACCGGAGACGGCCTCTTCCAGGTGGGCTTTCATCAAAGCGACGCTTTTCTCTTTGTCGTGTGCCCTGAGACCGGCAAGAATATCCCTGTGGTCGTCGGGGCTCGGCGAGGTCTCCACATGGTAGAACGGGTCGTAAAACACCACGTAGGCGTTCGTCCGAGCGAGGATATTCTCTACGTACTCCGCGAGGACTCTGTTTCCGCTTGCGTCAGCTACTGTCTTGTGGAACGCTTCGTTAACTTCCAGGTAGGTCTCAAGATCTTTATCTTCGATCGCTCTGGCCTCTTCAACCAAGGCTTCCTCTATTCGGCGAAGGTGGCGTTCTCCTATGCGTTCGGCGGCAAGCGCAATGGCAAGGCATTCCAGTTGCTCGCGCACGAGAAATGTATCCTCGATCTCCCGAATAGTAGGAGCCGCAAGTCGGGCGCCGCTGTTCGGTATGATAAGAACAAGTCCTTCGCTCGCAAGACGACGAAGGGCTTCCCTTACCGGAGTTCTGCTGACCCCCATCTGGACCGCTATATTCACTTCGGGCAGACGCTGTCCCGGTTTTAGTTGTTTTGTGATGATGCGATGGCGAAGCTCCTGGTATGCATAATCAGCAGACGTGGTGTACAAACGCGGCTCTCTCATGGAAGGACCTCCCTGTAATTTTCTTGACTGATCGAGAGTATTACAATCATTGTATAACAGTCTGTATTATATATCTTGGACCACTTTATCACATTCAAAGAAAAACCACAAGATGCGGTTCGTGTTTTTGGTGATGCTATA
>LVBO01000670.1 GCA_001604435.1 Synergistales bacterium Syner_01 | reverse complement strand
GCTCATCGCCTACATGCATTTCGGCATCGCTCTCGGCCCCGGCGTATCGAGCTGGATGTAGCTTTCGTGCCGGCAGTCTGAAAGCGTTTCTCCCGAGCGGCTTCGGATTCTTCCGGGGCCGCTTTTTTTCTCTGCGACCAGACGATATTTCACCCTGCAAAACGCAAGTTTATCCTGTCGAACGTTGACGAAATTCTCCTTCATGGGTAAGATTAATGGGAAGCGAAGAACGGCTTTCCGGACATACGAAAATCCCGGTTTTCGGACCGAAACACGGGAGGGGATTTTAAAAAGATGCGCATACCGTACGACGAGATGCAGGACGTGTTCCTGCGAATACTGATGAAATACGGTTTCTCCGAGGGGAAGGCGGCGAGCGCCGCCGAGCTCTTCACCGACAACACCTGCGACGGAGTGGCCTCCCACGGGGCGAACCGCTTTCCGAGAGTACTCTCGTATATCCGCAAGGGGCATATCGACCCCGCCGCCGATCCGGTCGTCGAGGAGTCCTTCGGCGCTCTTGAGCGCTGGAACGGCAACCGGGGTATGGGGTGTACGAACGCCTCTTCAGCGATGGACAGGGCCATGGAGCTTGCGGCCCTTTCCGGTGTGGGCTGCGTCGCCATGCGGAACACCAACCACTGGATGCGCGGCGGGGCCTACGGCCTCCAGGCTGCGCGCAAAGGGTTCGTGGGCATCTGCTGGACGAACACCATGCCGAACATGCCTCCATGGGGAGCGAAGGATCGGCGCATCGGCAACAACCCGATCATCATGGCGCTTCCGTGGAAGGAGAGCCCCGTGCTGATCGACGGCGCGCTGGCGCAGTTCTCCTATGGGGCCATCGAGGCCCACCGGCTGGTGGGCAAACAGCTCCCCGTCCCCGGCGGCTACGACGAGGAGGGACGGGTCACGACCGACCCGGGAGCGATCGAGAAAACGTGGCG
>LVBO01000196.1 GCA_001604435.1 Synergistales bacterium Syner_01 | reverse complement strand
TCGACCCTGTCCGTCCGCTCCCACGCGGGCATCGGATCAAGATCGATTCGGCCGATGTGTCCGTAGGCCGCAAGGCGGCGATACTGGGGCTTGCGCAGTTCGAGGTCGCGAATGATCGCCGCTGGACGGAAGTCGAACGTCTTGCGGACGATGCGGGTAATCTCCTCGTCGGAGAGCTTTCCCGTTCCGAAGGTATCCAGCATTATGGAAACGGGCTCCGCTACGCCGATGGCGTAAGCAAGCTGAATTTGGCAGTGCTCGGCAAGTCCGGCGGCCACGACGTTCTTGGCTGCGTACCGCGCCATGTACGCCGCGGAGCGGTCCACTTTCGTGGGGTCTTTCCCCGAGAAGGCGCCGCCGCCGT
Source organism: Synergistales bacterium Syner_01 (assembly GCA_001604435.1). Classification (GTDB taxonomy): domain Bacteria; phylum Synergistota; class Synergistia; order Synergistales; family Aminobacteriaceae; genus JAAYLU01. Next base: position 2,337 of record LVBO01000196.1, on the reverse strand, counting down.
GGGCGACCCATCCACCGTAGGTATCGACGATGATCTTTCTGCCGGTGAGTCCCGAATCGGCCATCGGGCCGCCCTTGACGAACCGGCCGGTCGGATTCACAAGGATTCTCGTGTCGTTTTTCATCAGGTACTCGGGTATGATCGGCATTACGACGTGCTCGATGATATCCGCCCGTATCTCGGCCAGCGTCGCCTCCGGATGATGCTGGGCGGATACGACGATCGTATCCGCACGGACTGCCTTTCCGTCGACGTACTCCAACGTCACCTGCGTTTTGCCGTCCGGACGAAGATAGGGAATCGTGCCGTCTTTACGAACTTTGGCAAGCTGCCTTGCAAGGCGATGAGCAAGAGCGATCGGCATCGGCATATACTCTTCCGTCTCCTTGCAGGCGTATCCGAACATCATTCCCTGGTCTCCGGCGCCCGTTTTCGCAATCTCTTCCTCCGTCACCAGGTGTTCGCGTACTTCGAGGGCATTGTCCACACCCTGCGCAATATCGCCGGACTGCTCGTCGATGGCCGTGAGCACGGCGCAGGTATCGCCGTCGAAGCCGTACTTCGCCCGCGTGTAGCCGATCTCCTTCACGATATCCCTGGCGAGCTTGGGGATGTCCACATACGTCTGCGTAGTGATCTCGCCTGCAACCATCACCATGCCCGTGGTGCAGAGCACCTCGCACGCAACGCGGCCCAGAGGATCGTCCGCGAGAATCGCGTCGAGAACTCCGTCGGAAATCTGGTCGGCTACTTTGTCCGGGTGCCCCTCGGTCACTGATTCGGATGAGAAGAGATAACGCTCTTTTGTCACTTGTTTTTCCTCCTTGATTCAAATTGATGAAACAAAAAAGACCCTTCGCAAGAAGGGCCTTTGACTGTCGCTCAAACGCACCCTCTTATCAGTCAGCCATTCGGCTGCTGGTATTGGCACCATACCTTTTCAGGCAGGTTGCCGGGCTTCATCGGGCCAGTCCCTCCACCTCTCTCGATAAGAGTCTCAATTGTAAAAACAAAAACACCGAAAGCATTATACGCGATTTTCGCTTCAAGTCAATGGGAAAGGTCTTTCTTTCAAAACGGAATCGTTTGACATATCGCTCGCTACGGAGTATATTTTAGATGATGTCGGAGTGTATTCTGGAGGTGAAAAGCATGTTTTCTGCCTTTTCCGTTCCTTCCCTCGAGGTTATGGGATGGACTCGAAAGAATTACCTTGAACCCTCCTACCCTAGAAGACGATACGACGAGCAGCGGACGTTCTCCGACGGGCGCCTCCGTGATCGAGTGCTCCGCGGCGACAAGACGCTTGAACGCGCGCTCGACTCCTTTCAGGAACATGCGGCCCTCCACAGCAGATATCTCCAGTTCAACATAGAAGAAGAAGCCGACCTCGTACAGGTGATTGTAAAAGAAAGCAACGACGAGGAAAAGATCATCCGTAAAATCCCTCCCGATGAAATAGTGCGCCTCATCGAACGGCGAAACGAGATTCTCGGTTTCCTCTTCGATATCGTCGCCTGAAGAACTCCTGCCACGCACAGCGGGAAGGCCGGAAGAGCCGCGGGCTCCTCCCGGCCTTCTCTTTATTCAGGAAACTTACTTGCAGGGGGAGTACCCGCAGCTGAAGCAGTACTCGCACCCGGAGATCATCTCCATCGGCGCGCCGCACTCCGGACACTCTACCCCGCTGCTTGCGCCCTGCGTTCCGATATCCTTTCCTATCAGCCGTTCGAGCAGCACCGCGATCGCGTCCGGTATGGAACGGGCGACATGCTTGTCGTCGAACTCGAAGAGCCAATACTCTTTCCCCGAGAGTCCCTTGAGCGTGGCGATGAAGTCCTCCAGTTTGCCGCCGCTGCGCAGGCCGATGGAGATCGCGCGCGACAGCGCCTCCGTCATGGCTTTCAGCTCCGAGCCGCTCTTGCCGATGGTGGCGAACACCTCGAACGGATCGTTGCCGTCGAAATTCAGCGTGACGTAGATGCTCCCCCACGGAGTCGTCTCCTTGATCGTCTTGCCGAAGACGACAAGTCCCGGACGTTCCTTGACCCTGCTGGAGAGCGGCTGCTTCTCCTCCGGTTTCTCGGCCTTCTCCGGCTTTTTCGTCGTCTCGATAGGCTGGAAGGAGCGGGAGCCGTCGCGGTAGATCGTGATCCCCTTCGCGCCCATTTCGTAGCAGCGCCGGTAGATCGCCTTCACCTGGTCCACGGTCGCGTCGTTGGGAAGGTTCACCGTCTTGCTGATGCCGCTGTCCACTACGCCCGCGAAGATACCGGTCACCTCGACATGCTCGTCCGGAGTGATATCGTAGGCGGTCACGAAGACGGGGTCCGAGAG
>LVBO01000195.1 GCA_001604435.1 Synergistales bacterium Syner_01 | reverse complement strand
AAAACAGAATGCAGACGCTTTTCAGGGGCAAGCATTTCATCACGCTTCAGGAGTGGACGAAAGAAGAGGTCGATACGCTGCTCGACGTCTCCTATGATCTGAAGAAGGACTTCGCGATGGACCGACCGACGAACTATCTTCCCAACAAGACGGTCTTCCTGATGTTCTTCGAGCAGTCCACCCGTACCCGCAACTCCATGGAGGCCGGCATTACGCAGCTCGGCGGGCATGCCCACTTCCTCGACACGAGCAACATGCAGATCGCCCACGGCGAGGTTCCCAAGGACACCGCGATCATCCTCGCACGGATGGGGCATGGAATCGCATGCCGCAACTGCTTCTGGAAGGAAGGCAACGCCTACCTTCGCGAGATGGCGAAGTGGTCTCCCGTGCCCATCATCAACATGCAGGACGATCTGTACCACCCGCTCCAGGGCATCGCCGACCTGATGACCATCCAGGAGAAGAGAGGCAGAAATACGAAGGGGCTCAAGGTCTCCGTCATCTGGGCGTATGCCACGACCCACAAGAAGCCCATCTCCGTGCCGCTGACCCAGGCGCTTCTCTTCCCCCGCTACGGTATGGAAGTTACCCTCGCCTACCCGAAGGGGTACGAGATGCCCGACTGGGTTATCGAACAGGCGAAACGGAACGCTCTTGAGAACGGCGGTTCCTTCAGGATCACCAACGACCAGGAAGAGGCCTACCGCGATGCCGACGTGGTCATTCCGAAGAACTGGGGCAACTGGGTCACCAACGAGAGCAAGGCGGTCATCGACAGCACGCTCGAGGCGAATAAACACTGGAAGTGCACAGCAGACCGCATGTCGCTCACCGACAAATACTCGCTCTACATGCACGCCCTTCCCGCCGACAGGGTGAACGAGGTGGAGGACTCCGTGATCGACGGACCGCACTCGGTCATTTACGACGAGGCGGAGAACCGTCTGCACACCGCGAAGGCCGTCATGGCCCTCACGATGGGCGGAAGGTAGCCAACGATCGCATGGACGCCGCGCCGCGATTCCGGGCGCGGCGTTGCCTGTGATATACTCGTACGAGGCAGTTTTCATCATATAACAGGGAGGGGAAACTATGAATCGGAAGTATGTAGCGATGGCGCTCGCGGTGGTTCTTCTTTTCGGCCTGGGTGCAGGCGCTGCGTTGGCGAAGGCTCCGGGCGAGTACAAGATGGTGCTTGTTCTTCCCGGACCGATCAACGATCAAAGCTGGAACGCGACCAACTATGCGGGGCTTCAGGCGGTGAACAAGGAGCTGGGGACGAAGATGGAGTACGTCGAGAACGTCCAGGCCGGAGACTCTGAATCCACGTTCCGCAACTACGCGGAGCGCGGCTACGATCTGATCATGGCGGCCGGAACGCAGTTCGACGAGCCTGCGGCTCGCGTCGCGCCCAAGTACCCGAACACTGTTTTCTGCGTGGTGAACGGCATGAACGCCGCGGAACCCAACGTGATGCCGGTCCTGCCCAAGGAGTACGAGGCAAGCTTCCTCGCCGGAATCGTCGCCGGACATGTGACGAAGAGCGGAAAGATAGGTATCGCCGGAGGCTTCCCCAACAAGCTGATGATCCGGCTTCTGAACACGTACGAATGGGCCGCCAGAATCGGCCGGCCCGATCTGCAGGTCGCCCGGGCCTATGCGAACTCCTGGAGCGACGTCGCTCTCGGCAAGCAGATGGCCAGCTCGATGATCGACGGCGGCGCGGACGTTCTCTTCTTCTACGCCAACCAGGTCGGTCTGGGAGCGATACAGGCGGCGAAAGAGAAGGGCGTGAAGTACGTCGGATTCGCCAGCGATCAGAACTCGGTCGCCCCGGGGACTGTCGTCGCGAGCGTCTACTTCGATTTCGCCACCATGTACACATGGGCTGTGAAGAAGTATCTTGACGGCACGCTGAAACCTGTGGTGAACGGCGCGGGAATCGCGGAGGGCATCGTGAAGGTTGCCTATTCCGACGAAGTCCCGCCGGAGGTTCGCCGGGTCGTCGCCGAAGCCGAGGAGGCTGTCAAGAAGGGGGACGTGCTTTTCTTCCTCTCCGAATTCCCCGAGAAGCCGTAAGATCCCGAAAGAACGAGGGAGAGCCCCGGCCGTATCCCGGGGCTCCCACTTTGTTTTCCGAAAAAAGGAGGAGAATTATGGGATTCTCCGTACCGTCGGCTCTTGCCTTGAGAGGCATTACAAAGGCTTTCCCGGGTGTGTTAGCCAATTCCGACGTCACGATCTCCGTCGGCGAGGGAGAGGTTCGCGCGCTTCTGGGAGAGAACGGGGCGGGAAAATCGACGCTCGTGAAAATACTCTACGGACTGTACCAGCCGGACTCCGGTTCCATCGAGGTCGACGGACGTACCGTTTCGATCCGTTCGCCGCGCGATGCGATGACTCTCGGCATCGGCATGATTCATCAGCATTTCACGCTTGTTCCCGTGCATACCGTCTGGGAGAACGTCGTGCTCGGCCTTGCGCCGAACGACGGCAAACCGCTTTCGAGGGATGTCGCGGCGGCGGAGATCGATGCGCTCGGGAAAAAATACGGTCTCGAAGTCGACCCGTTTGCGCGGATCGACCAGCTTTCCGTGGGAATGCAGCAGAAGGTCGAAATTCTCAAGGCCCTCTACCGCCGCGCCCGCATATTGGTCCTCGATGAGCCGACCGCGGTGTTGACGCCGGGAGAGGCGGAGAATCTCTTCTCTTTCCTCAGGGAGTTCCGCGCCTCGGGCAACACGGTGCTCTTCATCACGCACAAGCTCGCGGAGGTTTTTGCCGTGGCCGACTCGGTGACCGTCCTTCGAGGAGGGAGAAACGCCGGTGATTTCAGAGTTAGCGACGCTTCCGAATCCGATCTGGTCACCTGCATGGTCGGCCGCGAACTCGTTCTTACAGAAGGGAAACCCGCCGGCTCCCCCGGGAACGTCGTGCTTGACGTCAGAGCGCTCTCTATTCTTGGCGACAGGGGGAATCGCGTGGTCGACACACTCTCTCTTTCCGTGAGGGAGGGCGAGATCCTCGGGATCGCCGGGGTCAGCGGCAACGGACAGGAAGAGCTTGCGGACGTTCTCTGCGGATTGCGGATTCCCGAGAGCGGCGAGGTCCTTCTGGACGGCCGTTCGATTCGCTCCGGAGTTCCGGAGGCCGCGTTTCAGGCGGGAACCGGGTATATACCAGCCGACCGCCATCGGGAGGGGCTTGTTTTGGATATGACTGTGGAGGAAAACCTTATTTTGAAAAACCTCTCCGCATACTCGCGTTTCGGTTTTTTGCGAACGAAGAAGGTACGAGAGAACGCGGAGCGTCTGATAAACCAGTTCGGTATCAAGACCCCCTCCCCCGCAGCGAAGGTTAAAGGACTCTCGGGGGGGAATCAACAGAAGATCGTGGCGGCCCGCGAAATAGAAGCGGGAAGCCGACTTCTCGTCGCGGTGCAGCCGACCAGAGGGCTTGACCTCGGAGCCGCCGACCACGTTCATAGGACGCTTCTTGATGAACGAGACCGGGGGAAGGCTGTTTTCCTTGTTTCGACGGAACTTTCAGAAGTCCTCAAGCTCTCCGATCGCATCGCCGTGATCTTTCGCGGCCGCATTCTCGGCGAGTTCAAAAGGAGCGAAGCCTCCGTGGAAAAGATCGGCATGCTCCTCGCGGGCGGAATGGGTGGCGCGGCATGAGCGCTCCGGGGACGAAGGAGACTAAATCCGGGACAATCCGGACTCTCGTCGGGGAGCGGGACAACTCTTTCTGGATCGCGCTTTTTCCGTTGTGCTCGGTCCTTTTGGGACTTGCCGCAGGAGGCTTGTTGATGCTGCTTCTTGACCACAACCCCCTGAAGATCTACGGAGATCTCTTCAGCTACGCGTTCCGCGACATCTACAATATCGCGGATATCTTCGCGAAGGCCACCCCGCTCATCCTTACCGGACTTGCTTTCGCCTTCGCGTTCCGGGCGAGCCTCTTCAACATCGGCGCTCAAGGGCAGTTCTATCTCGGCGCCGTTGCCGCGGCCGCGTGCGCTCTCGCATTCCCGCAGCTTCCCTCGATCGTTCTTCTGCCGCTTTGCGCGCTGGCCGCCGCGCTTGCAGGAAGCCTTTGGGGCGGATTCGCCGGATTCTGCAAGGCGCGCTTCAACGCAAACGAGTTCCTGGTGAGCATGATGTCCACGTACGTCGCCGTCGCCGTGCTCGATTTCCTTGTCCGGGGGCCGCTGCGGGAAGCAAAAGGGGAGTACCCGCAGACCGACGTGCTCGCAGAAAGCGCATGGATTCCCTCCGTCATTCCGGGTACACGTTTCCACTGGGGATTCTTCCTTGCGCTGGCGGTCGCGATGATAGCCTGGATCATTCTCTGGAAGACCACGCTCGGCTTCCGTATCCGCGCCGTCGGGAGGAATCGTCGAGCCGCGCGGTTCGCGGGAATGAACGAGCAACGCATCTTCATCGCCGTCTTTCTTCTCAGCGGAGCCTTCGCCGGACTGGCCGGGTTTATGGAGGTGAACGGCGTTCAGCGCATGGTGGTGCAGGGATTCAACCCTCTTCTCGGTTCGGAGGGTATCGGCATCGCGATTCTCGGGAACGCGCACCCCCTCGGGGTTGTTCTTTCCGCCCTTCTCTTCGGGGCGCTCAAGGTCGGCGGCATACTGGTCACACAGACGTCGACCATTCCGTCGAGCATCATCGCCATTCTGGAGGGGTTCGTCATGCTCTTCGTGGTCCTCTCCTACTGGCTCCAACATCGTATCGCGGCGGCCCGCGCCCGTCGCAGGGCCTCGGAAGGAGGCGATTCCCGGTGATCTTGAGCGGACTTTTCTTTCGCGCCGTCCAGATGAGTACGCCGCTGCTTCTTGGCTCGCTCGGCGAGGTGCTCGTCGAGCGCACCGGCGTGATGAACATGGCCATCGAGGGTATCTTTCTGCTTGGCGCATGGGCGGGGTTTACCGGGGCGTATCTCACGGGCAGTCTGCTCACGGGTTTTGTGTGCGCCATGATCGCAGGTGTGCTCACCGGGGCGCTTTATGGATGGATTACGGTGTACCTCAAGCAGCATCAGATCGTGACCGGCGTTGCGTTGAACATCCTTGCCGCCGGGCTCGGCATCTATCTCTACAGGGTTCTCTTCGGCGTTCCTCTTCTTCCCCTCACCGTAGAGTCGCTGAAACCTCTTCCTGTTCCCGTGCTTTCGGAGCTCCCGTTCATCGGACCTGTGCTCTTCAGGCAGAATATCCTGACGTATATCGCCTTCCTCGCGATGCCCGTCGGCTGGTGGCTGCTCTTCAGAACAAGAACGGGGCTTATCCTCCGCTCTACCGGCGCGAATCCGGAGGCTGTAGACGCCGCCGGGATCAACGTCGAACGTGTGCAGTTCGGGGCGGTACTTCTTTCGAGCGCACTCAACGGGCTGGCGGGAGCTTTCTACTCGATCGGCTATCTCGGTCTTTTCTCGAACGATATGATCGGAGGAAGAGGGTGGATAGCCTTCGCCCTCTGTTTCTTGGGCAACTGGAATCCGCTCGGCGCACTGCTTGGCGCGCTGGTCTTCGGAATCGCCGATGCGGCGGCGATTACTTTGCAGACCTCCGGGTTCCGTCTTGTGCCGAACGAGTTTCTCATTGCGCTGCCGTATATACTCACAATCGTAGCCACAGTGCTCCGAACTCAGTTCAACGTGCCGGCCTCGCTCGGCACGCCGTATATCAAGGAAAGCAAATGACGGGAGGATCGAACGCATGTACGATCTTGTGATACGAGGTGGCTCCGTGGTGATGCCCGACGGAGTGCTCTCTACGGATGTCGGGATCTTCGGGGAGAAGATCGCCGCGCTTGGCGCCGCGCTCGAAGGGCGGGAGGTGATCGATGCCGGGGGGAAGCTGGTCTTTCCGGGAGTTATCGATCCGCACGTACACTTCGCCCTGCCTGTAGGAGGCTCGGTTTCCAGCGACGATTTCTATTCGGGAAGCGTCGCGGCCGCTTGCGGCGGAGTGACGTCGGTTATCGATTTCACCGTCGGCGCTTCCGACAGCAGTATCCCCGACGACGTGCGGAATCGTCTGGAGGACGCGAAAAACGCCGTTGTGGACTATTCGTTCCACGGAGAAGTCGTCGGATGGCGTCCCGGAAGAATCGACGAGATGCGGGAGGCGATCGGACTCGGAGTGAAGAGTTTTAAGTTTTTCACGGCGTACGGCGCTTCCGGACGCCGTACGGATACAGGACCGCTGCTCCAGGCTTTTCAGGCGTTAGCCGATATGAATGGCGTCGCCGTCGTCCATGCCGAGGACGACAGCATGATCGAGACGCTCTCCGCCCTTCTCTCGAACGAAGAGTGGGGGCGCATGGAGAGCATGGCGAAAGTACGCCCCGACGTCTGCGAGGCGTCCGCTGTGAATACCGTCGGCTGGCTTGCAGCACGAACCGGCGTCCAGTGCCATATCGTCCACCTCAGTTCCGCCCTTGGGCTTGCGGAAGCGCTTTATGCCCGTGAACGAGGAGCCGACCTGACTGTCGAGACGTGCCCGCAGTATCTGCTGTTGACATCCGACGCGTACGGAGGCCCCGAGGGCCACCTGTACTCGGCGGCCCCCGCGCTCCGGAGCGCGGGGGACAACGTCGCTCTTTGGAATGCTCTTGCCTCGGGCGATATCGATTTCGCCGCCACGGACCACTGCCCCTTCACACGGACGCAGAAAGAGTGGAAGGGGGCGTTCGACCGGCTTCCGGGAGGACTGCCCGGCGTTGAGCTGCTTCTTCCGCTGCTCTACTCCGAAGGCGTCCTTCGCGGCAGA
>LVBO01000194.1 GCA_001604435.1 Synergistales bacterium Syner_01 | reverse complement strand
GCGACCAGCTTCCCGCCGCTCCACCCGAGATGCTTGAGAGCACGCGCTCCGTGTCGAGTCCTGATTTTTTCGCATAGGCCAAGGCTTCACAGACGCCCATCATGTTGGAGGCGATGGCGATCTGGTTGGCCATCTTCGTGTGCTGACCGCTTCCGGGGCCCCCCTGCAGGACGATGTTCTTCCCCATCAGCTGGAAGAGCGGGAGCATATCTTCGAAAACCGCCTCATCGCCGCCGACCATAATGGAGAGCGTCGCTTCGCGGGCGCCCTTGTCCCCCCCGGATACGGGGGCGTCGAGCGCGAAGAGCCCCTTTCGCGCCGCAGCCGCGGCAATACGTTCCGCAAGCTTCGGGCTCGAGGTCGTCATGTCGATGAGGACGGTCCCGGGACGGGCGGCCGAAACGATCCCTCTCTCGCCGAGGTAGACCTCCTCCACATCCTTCGGGTACCCCACCATGGTGACGACGATATCGCTCTTCTCGGCAAGAGAGAAAATATCGTCCTTCCAGACGGCTCCCTGAGTCAGCAGATCGAGCGTTTTTTGCTTGGAGCGGTTGTAGACGAGGACGTCGAACCCTCCCCGCAATACGTGCCCGGCCATGCTGTGCCCCATGACTCCGAGACCGATGAAGCC
>LVBO01000193.1 GCA_001604435.1 Synergistales bacterium Syner_01 | reverse complement strand
GGCAAGAATAGCGGACGTTTCAAAAGCCCTGGAGAGCGGGCTCGTGAGCATCCTCGCTCCGCTCCAGCCGCCGAGACGCGAAGCAAGGCTTCGCGCTTGCCGACGCCCCTCTTCGTTCAGAGGAATATCGCTTTTTCCCTGGAAACGATACTGTCCGTTCCATTCGGTTTTCCCATGACGAACAAAATAAACGTGTTTTTTTGTCACGTACGAAACCCCCGATTTTTTTCTTTTGCAGAGTAGATCATATCACATTGGAAAGTGAAGGAGAAAGAGGACGCTTCTTCCGACGACGAGTTTTTCGTGGATACGCCGAATATGAAAAGGGGTCCCCGTTGATCTTGGGAACCCCTGCTATTACTGGAGCCGGTGTCCAGACTTGAACTGGAGACCTGCGCATTACGAGTGCGCTGCTCTACCAACTGAGCTACACCGGCGGTAAAATGGCGGTCCCAACGGGATTCGAACCCGTGTCACAGCCTTGAAAGGGCTGTGTCCTAGGCCACTGGACGATGGGACCGCGAAAGTGGAAACTGGTGAGCCGTGTGGGAGTCGAACCCACGACACCCGGATTAAAAGTCCGGTGCTCTGCCATCTGAGCTAACGGCTCGACTCTTCCTGCGTGCGCAAGTGATTATTTTACACAAAAAAACGAGCACGTCAAGCGGTCGGGCATCTTTTTCAACCCTTTATTTCAATGTTTATTCTCAGGGACAAACCGAGCGCGCGGCATCCGCTCCTCCCGAAGAGCTGTCGAGCCTTGTATCGAGCTTATCTCCCGGGCTCGACGGTGCGGACGTACTCACTTCTTTTTGTTCGCAGGGTCGCAAGAGCGGACTCGCCATATTCGATTTGATCCGCAACACATACCGGGGATGTGCCCCCGTACGTCTTTCTTCTCTCGACTGCCTTCTTCAAGGAAAGCATGGGGAAAAGATCGTCTTCGGCCTCCGGAAGCACTTCTTTCCACTCTTCCCTGGAGAGAGCGAAAAGCCCCTTTCCGCGCGCGATGCATTCTTTCACCAGGCGGCCCGTCATGGAATGGGCATCTCTGAAGGGAATTCCCTTCAGGACAAGATACTCGGCCACGTCGGTCGCCAACGCGAAGCCGTCTTCCAGGCCCTCGACGGCACGCTTTCCGTCCACGTCCACCGAGGCCAGGAGCGATGGGAGCACCTCGAGTATCTGCCCCACCGTATTCAGCGAAGCGCGAAGTCCTCGTTTGTCTTCCTGTAAATCCCGGTCGTAGGTCATCGGAAGCGCCTTCAGCGTAATCAGGAGGTCGAGCAGATGTCCCACAGTTTGCCCGGTCTTCCCGCGGATCAGCTCCATCACATCGGGATTCTTCTTTTGAGGCATCATGCTGGATCCCGTGCAGAACGCATCGGGAAGCAGAAGCCACCCGAACTCCCTGGAGGAGTAGATGACGAAATCCTCCGCGAGGCGGCTGCAGTGGATCGCGAAGAGCGCGGCGAACGAATGATAATCGACCATGTAGTCTCTTTGAGAGACCGTGTCGAGGCTGTTGCGTGTCGGCCGGGGGAAACCGAGCTGCGAGGCCGTGAACGATCGATCGAGAGGAAGCGTTGATCCGGCGAGCGCGCCGGCCCCGAGCGGACACTCGTTCAGCGAATCGAGGGCGAAGAAGAGGCGGGAGACGTCTCTTGAGAACGCGGCGAAGTGCGCCATCCAGTAGTGCCCCATCGACACGGGCTGGGCCTGCTGAAGGTGGGTGTACCCGGCGACGATAACGTCCTTGTGTTTTTCCGCGTTGCGCAGCAACTCCGCGAGCAGCCGCTCCATACCCTCCGCGATATTCAGGAGCCTGTCCCGCAGGAAGAGGCGCATCGTCGTCGCCACCTGGTCGTTACGGCTTCTCCCCGTGTGCAGCTTGGCCCCGACCGGTCCCAGAAGCTCGATCAGGCGGCTCTCGATATTCATATGCACATCTTCAAGCTCTCGTGTGGGAACCAGCGTCCCCTCGACGATTTCGCTCCGGATACGGTTCAACCCTTCCTCTATCTTCTCCGCCTCGGCGGACGTCAGAATGCCGACGCTCCCCAACATCCTGGCATGGGCGACGCTGCCGGCGATATCCCACGGAGCCAGATCCCAATCAAGGTCGAGAGATTGGGTGAAGTCGCTTACAACAGCGGCGGTCGATTCTGTAAAACGCCCTTTCCACATGGGCACAGCTCCTTTCGGATGGAATCAGAATGAACAGATGCATTCCCATTTCGAGGACGCATCGCACATGATCGGGTACATCATGCGCTCCAGCAGCCCGCACGCAGGATGCCGTCCGAGCGCAAGCCAGGAAGCGACCTGGAGATGCAGACACTTCACGCCGCCTCCCCTTCGGTAGTCGATTCCTCCGACTCCGCCGCGGGAAAGAGCGCGCCATGTTTTCGGCCGAAAGCGCTGAAAAAAGCGCCGCTCGGCAGGAGAGAGGGAGAGCAGCCGAACACGTGCCGCGTGACAGTGATACTCCGTCCATAGTGCGCGATCTTTTTTCAAAGCCTCTTCCAGGATGGTAACGGCTCCTTCCGATTCCCTCATTCCGCAAAGCCTGACGAGCCAAGGACAGGTCAGCCAGAAGGACGTCGGGAACGGCTTGTCGTTTTTTAGGGGAGCGCACTGTATCACCGCAGGGAAGCCCTTCGGACATCGCCGAACAACCGCGGAAACCAAAGACGGGTCGAACGCTCGGCCTTTCATCTGGCGCAGGAGAACGGTTCTGTCGCTTCCGTCGAGGTGTTCCGCAAAAAGAAGGGGGCGAATCCGCCCCCGGGAGAATAAAGAACTCTTCCGCTTCACTTCGCAGGCTTGCCCCTTTTCTTCGAAGCCTTGCTGCTGTTGAGTTTGCTGTTGATATCCGCGATCTTCGCCTCGCTGGCCTTGAGATAGTTCGAAAGCTTCTTCTCGAAGGAGTCCCGGGGATCTTCAGGAACGTTCGGCGCCGCGTTTCGCGGAGCAAACGAAGTAGCCGGCCGGGAAGCCTCCATTTTTTTGAGGGAGAGATCGATCCTGCCCTTCTCGTCGATCTTGATCACCCTGGCCTGGACTTCCTGGCCTAGAGCGAGAATATCCTCCACTTTCTTGACGAAGCCGTGGGACAGCTCCGAAATATGGATCATCGCCCGCTGTCCGTTTTTAATCCGCACAAAAGCGCCGTAGGGCATAATCTGCTCTACAACGCACACAACCACTTCACCCGGTGCCAGGGGAGTGACGTCTCCCTTTTTTTCATCTGCCATGCGGTTGTCTACCCTCCACGATTATTTGATGAACCTATGAACCTTTACTTCATCGACAAACTGTGCCGCTGTTTCGTTTCCGGTGGAAACCACCTCCGCAGGCCGCAAATGAGCGCTAGTGAATATCGATCCATTTCCATTCGAGACTCCCCCCGGAAGAGAAGTTCCGAACGAGAAACAAACTCCGGGCTTTCCACGCCCTTCGAGGATTATACCAAACAAGAAGCGTTCCTCTCTCCTTGTTCAACACACTTTTCAATACGCCTTCCTCCAGTATCGGGGAGTAAAGCGCAAGCAAAACCTCTCCTTTTTTAAGCGAACTCGATCTTCCTCGAAACCAGGGAAGACGATTGCGCACTTCGATCGGCAGAGGGGTTATCCTGCCGACGGCCCCGATGCAACGTACGGTGAATCCGCCGACGGAGTGCAAAAAAACCCGTCTATCGCGCATGATTTTTTCGCCTTTCACCACGAGGCGTCCGTCGAAAGAAAATGTTCCGCCTCGGATATTCTCCTTGACCCCTTCGAGGAGCACCTCCGAAATACGAAAACCTTTAACGAGCACATCCATCGCGGAACCGTACAGGGCGGAGCCGAGCACGCGTTCGGGAGAGCGAAGCGGGTGCGTCTCCACAACTCTCCCGACCGTCCGAAGGACAACTTCATTTTCTTGAGGACGGAGAGAGCGTACTTTTGCCTTTCCGAGAAACAGCCTGGCCAGGTACGTGCGAATATCTTCACTGCTCACCGTGTTCCTCGCCCAGAGCTGCAAGCGCCTTTCCCATTCTGGAAAAAGGTTCGAGCAGATCCATTGTGGCCGCAGCCTCGACGAGCATCGCCGCAACCGCCTTGGCCTCTTCCTCCTTGGACTTGGGGAGCGGAAGCGAAATCCGGAGAGGCGCGCTGACGGAATCGGCCTGAATCAGGTAGGACCCGGGATCGTTTTGTTTTTCCATATCCCCGGTTGCGTCAAGAGGCGCCCTGTTGGTCGGCGCAAGCAGCACCGCTTTGGCTTTGGCCGTCCTTGAAAGCGGTTCGAGCAGATCGGTATCTCTGCAGACCCACAAAAGAGGCTGCACCTCGACGGCCCCGACGATACTCTCGAGTATCAGTTCCTCTTTGAGATAGACATCGAGAGCGCTTCCGTACAGTATCTTTTCTATGCGGGAAGGGCGGAGAGGATCGGTGTACCGAAAATCGGCAGGAATGCCTCGAAAATCGGTCACAAGGACCGCCCCCCGAAACACTCCTTCCGAACCGTCCACAAGCACATACCCCAAATTTTTCGTTCCTGAATGCGATACCACCACGGTCATGCCACTCTCCAATCAGGCGTACAGATCGAACGTGCCGGTATCCGCGCGAGAAGAAGAAAGCGGCTCCCCATCCTCGGCTTCCCGGGCTTTTTTCCCTTTTCGTCCTCTTCCTTGGCGTCCGCCTTGTTGTTCCTCTTCTTCGCGTCGCTTCTTTCTTCCGAGCCGTTCTTCCTCGGCGGAGGAGTCGGCCGCCTGCACGGAAGCGTCTCTATGCTCGGCCGCCGCGAGACTTTCGCCCTGTCTGCCCGCCTGCGCAGCCATCGCTGCAGGATCCCGCGTCTGTTGCGCCGTATGCTCCAGATTCCAGTGCGCCAGTTGCAAATTCACCGGTGTGACCATCGGCTTCTCCCCCTTCCCGCAAGACTGCGGCGTCCGCTCAGTAGTCGTAGGGCTTTACCCTGATCTCTCCGTCATCGTAGACAAAAGCGCAGAACTGCTGCTTTTCCCGAACGATATACGTCATCCCTCTTATGGAGACGGTGACTCCCGGGTAGCAGTGTCCCTTGATCCGCACACACCCTCTCGTCTTGCTGCTCTCCATCTGTTCCTCTATTGTCTTCAGCTCATCTCGCGATGTATTGATCTGGTTCTGCATCTGGAACTTCGCCTTGGTAAGGCTGATCATGAGCGCTCGTTTATTCTCGTCGAGCTGTCCGATAGCCTCGGCTTTCTTCAGAAATCCCAAGTTCGCCTCCACCTTGGCGGCCTTCTCTTCCGTCTCGGCCAAGAGCGCGAGAATCTCCTTCTTTCGTTCGGTGATCTCCGGCAGCACGCCCACGATGACCTCGGTCTTCGTTCCCATTTCGCTCCCGAGCGTAAGGCAGACGACTTCAAGTCCCGCCTGTATTCTTCCGCCGGCGACCTGCGCCTTGTTTCCGCCAAGTACGCTGATCTTTCCGTGAGCCGCCAGATCGCTGTGCAGCACGGCGTTCGTCACCGAAATATCCTTCCCGCTCCGAACCTTGGCCTGATCGATGAAACCTGCGGTCACATCCCCCGCGGCCTCCAGAAAGGCCTTGTTCATTCCTCTGACTCCGCCGC
Source organism: Synergistales bacterium Syner_01 (assembly GCA_001604435.1). Taxonomy (GTDB): domain Bacteria; phylum Synergistota; class Synergistia; order Synergistales; family Aminobacteriaceae; genus JAAYLU01. The sequence continues at coordinate 5,257 of LVBO01000193.1, read as the reverse complement.
TGATCAGGATATTCCCCTTGCTCAGGAGACGCGCTCCCTCGACCACGCCGCGAATCTCGATGTTTCCCGAGGTCTTGATCTCGAAACCTTCCCGGACCGCGCCGTTGACGAGAACCGCGCCGATGAAGTCGATATTCCCTACGCTGTAGTCCACGTCGCCGTCGACCTGGAAAACGGGAACGACATTCAGCTTATTCCCCTTGAGCACAAGATTCCCGTCGATCATGGAATGGAGCGACAGGCCGTCCTCCGAGACATACGTCCCCGCGCCGGCGGGAAGCGGGCGATCCTTGCCGTTCTTCGCCTTGAGCGGGGCGCCTTTGACGGTCACTCCGGGAACGCCTTCCGTTGGAGGTTTCTTGGCCGCCAGCAACTGGTCCTTCAGAATAACCGTCACGGAACTTAAATTCTTCAGGTCCACCCTGCCCTGTTCGTCGACTTCCTTCGGCTTCGCACTGCCGAATTCCACCACGTACTCTACCTCGGCATCCTCTCCGTCGACGGGAGAAACACCGTTGGCTACAGGAACCCACGTCCGGGCGTTTTTCTCGGAGAGCATCGAGGAGACGACGTCCCGGTCGATTCCTTCAACAACCCCTTTTTCCTGCAAAAAAGAAAGCGCCTGGTCCAGCGTCGGCCAGGGCTTGTCCGCAAAAGGCGGCTCGATCCACAGTTCGGCTACCAAACCGTCCGAACGCACCCGCACTTCCAGTTCCGCATCTTTCTCCAAGGCGGGATCTCTCTCGGCAACCTTCACGGGGCTTGTCGGCCTCTCATGGGCAAGAGAGCCGACGGCGGCCGCGTTGTAATTCTCGACTCCTTTGGATTTCAGAAAGCCGACAATCGAGGGTACTGAAAACTCGGCATCTTCCTGCGCCGCGAGATAAATACCATCTTCGCGGACCTCCATTCGGAACTTGTCGATCGCCATGAACTCCCCTCCCGGACGTGTTGTTTAATGAGCATGCCACAGTTGCGGCACAAGGTTCTTCAGGAAAACGCGAAAACCTCTCTTTCTTCTTAGGGCGTTCTACGGCCGGACAGCAAGAAAAGTGCGAAGAGAGGCCAGCGCCTTGCCGTGAATCTGCGATACCCTTGATTCGGTCACCCCGAGGATCTTTCCGATCTCTTTCAAGGTCAACCCTTCGTAGTAGTAGAGAGAAATCACCTGCATCTCCCTCTCGGGAAGAGACTCCAGCGCCGCGGCGACACGGGCGACCTCGTCCTCGTCCTCAAGAAGTTCTCCCGCGCCCGCGCTTTCATCGGGGATGATCCCCTCGCGGCTCACATCTCCGTCCTCCAACGCAAGGACTTCGTCGAGAGAAACGATATAGCTCCGACTCGACAACTCCAGAGCTTCACGGTACTCCTTCTCTTCCATTCCCATGGCCTCCATCAGCGCGCCGTCCGAAAGAACGCCTTTCTCCTGCAACACCGTCTCCATAGCCCTTCCCAACTTCTGCAGCTTCTCTCTCCCCGTTCTGGAAATCCAGTCGTACTTCCTCAGTTCGTCGAGAATCGCCCCTCGTATCCGCGGAACGGCAAAAGTCTGGAAGGAAAATCCCTTGGAGATATCGAACCGCTCGATCGCGTCCAGAAGGCCGAAGACGCCGAAACTCAGAAGGTCGTCGTAATCCAGCCCGGAAGGAGGCGAGACAGCCATACGCGCCACCACATACTTTACCAGAGGCAAGTATCGTTTGACGATTTTTTCTTTGTTTCGGTCGTCCCTGGCGGCCAGGTATTCTGTCCATAACTCGACATCGGAGGATTTCAAAACCAACGGAACGCCTCCCTAGTTTCGGAATATCCAATACAATAGCACGACGCCTCCGAAAAAGAAAAGGAAAGCCATGAAAAACTTCTTCACGATCCTCGGAATCTCTCCTTGCGCGCCGCTGAACGAAAAGGCCGGCGCCGTCTTCAGACGCAGATCGGCGCCTATCTTGGCGACCCCCTCGATCCCTTTGCTTACCGAAAGCTTGATAAGCGATTGACCGCTGGGGAGCTTTCCAACCGAGATCACGGGAAATATCGGCTGTTCTCCGGCGCGGTCAAGGATCTTGGTGATAATCCCCGAGACCCCTCCTGACTTTTCGATTTCAACGACAAGAAGATCTCCAGGTACAAGATCCGAAACCGCCTTCCCTTTCACCGGGTCAAGAAGCGGTTTGCAGTGTATCTGGATCGTCCCGACAGAACCAATGAGGGAAGGAGGAGGTTCCGACGTCTTTTCAGCTGCAAGGGGTTCTTTCACCTCACCTAAACCGGCCATTTCCAAGCGTGCCCGGTTGAACGTCTCGGTCTTTATTTCGATGACGACTTCACTGTGGTAGAGTTCGACAAAAGACTTTTCAAGCGAGGCGACGATCTTCTCTTTGCCGGACGGCGAAGAGAAAAGAGCATTCATCGCGGTCGGGCTGAAAACATCCCGCAGAAGTTTAAGCACTTTGGGAAAGAGGCTTCTGTCCGGGTTGTTCCCTATCTTTTGAATGCCGTTCCGCACGGCTTCCCAATCGGCGTTGATACTGAAGGAAGCGGGCAGTTCCCTGGAACTGACCCATAACGTCTGGTCCAGAAACTCGCCGGAACTCCCCTTGGCGATGATGCAGGCCGCGCCGCCCAGTTCTCCTCTTTTCCGGGCCTCGAAACGAAGTTTAACGGCGATAAAGGCAGGAGCGAGAGACTGTACCAGAGAGATGATATGCGCAGGATCGCCCGAAGAAGAGGAGAGAATGGCCTCGAGGGCCTCGCGGGTACAGCCGAAAAGAACGCACAGTTCGTGCACCGATTCCGAAGGAAGCGAATCGATAAGCGAGCGTTTCGGCTCTATCGTTTCCTGCTCGGGCAAAGAAGGAGAATAGTCTTCGGAGTCCTGAGCGACAGGCTCCTCCACGGGGGACCGGGTTTCCTCGAATTCCTGTTCCATGCGCTCCTCTCCCTTCGCGTACTCCGTCAAATCTCGGTCTTTCCCTTTCCGAGAACTTTTACGGTGAGCATCCATGTCACCGTGGAAAATTCAACGGTACGCCCCTTGTTTCCTCCGACGTCGGAGTTCACGAGAGGTATACCCATCTTTTTCAGCAGATCGATCGTCTCCTTCGCATTCCGGCTTCCGACGGCGAGGAAATCGGTCTCCGCGCCCGGAAGAGCAAACATCTGCGAACCACCCGCGAGTTTCGCCTTCAGACGAGAGCGAAGCGCTCCCTTCGAACACACCGCATTGATCAAGGCCGGAACCGCGGTATCGGCGAACTTCCCCGGTTTTTCGGCAGCCTTCGCTCCGGCGCCGCGGCTGTCGGGCAACATGATATGCACCATCCCGGCGATCTTCGCCGTCTGATCGTAAAGGACAAGACCGATGCACGAACCCAGTCCAAGCGTCATCAGCATTTCGGGGGAGGAGACGACGACAAGCTCCGCCATTCCCACATGATGGGCTTTTTCCATGGTTCAAAGCACCTGCAGCTTTCTGAAGAGGATTTCAAGCGACCCCGGATCAGGAAGCATGACAACCTTTCCGGAGACATTTTTTTCGATATCGCCGACCTTGAGCGTCGTATCGACGATAAGGGCATACTCTCCCGTCTGCCCGAAGATGGAGGCGATCACCTGGAGTATGGCTCCCATCATGTCGTGCGCCACCCCGGGGACGGAGATGCTGTGCGTTCCGCCCATGAGGACGTTGATCGCGTTCAGGAAAGAGCTCAGGATGATATTCCCCACCTCTGTGAGCGCGCTGTCCCGCATCTCCGGCGGGATATCTTCGAGGACCAATCCGCTCATCTGGTGGCTTATTAAAAGATCCACGAGGCTCTGCGCATCTTCCTCGTCCTGAAAGAAAATGAGACTGCAGGTGAACTCGCCTTCCGAACGAACGAAAACGGCCGATACCGGTGCGAGCGGGTCCCCGTAATACTCGGCGAGTTCGTAGATCGAGACCAGTTCGGCTTTCGGAACGTCCATATCCACAGCGCGGGAGAGCATGACGGAGAGTGCGGTCGCGGCGTTTCCCGCACCGATGTTTCCGACTTCGCGCATGGCATCCAGCTGCATGTTGCTGAAACTTTCCATATCCATGAGGTATGCCGCGTCCTTCCTTCGGAAATTATCTGCCGTGCAGACCGGCAACGTCCAGAATAAGCGCCACGTTGCCGTCGCCCAGGATCGTAGCGCCCGCTATCCCTTTTATCTTGGAGAGGAACCGCCCGAGCGACTTGATGACGATGTCCTGCTGACCGATAAGCTCGTCGACGATAAAGCCCACTCGCGTCTTTCCCGTCCTGACGACCACGACGGGATATTCTTCGCTCTCCTCCTCGGAGGCTCGCGGCGTGTGGAGCATTTTCGAAAGATCGCAGAGGGTGAGCACTTCGCCCCGGAGCAGCGTGGCAGGCGTCCCGTGCACCGTCTTCACGTTCTCTTTTTTCACGAGGATGGTCTCCTCGACGTTTTCCAGAGGCAGCGCGTACGTCTCGTCCCCGACCTTGATCAAGAGCGCAAGAACGATCGCGAGCGTGAGGGGAAGTCTGACGAAAACCCGCGTCCCGACGCCCAGCTCGGTGGATATGTCGAACTGTCCGCCGAGCGATTCCACCTTCGTCTTGACGGCGTCCATACCAACTCCCCTGCCGGAGACGTCCGTAATCTTCTCCGCCATGCTGAAGCCGGGAAGGAAGATAAGGTGGACGACCTCTTCGTCGCTCATCGCGGCGGACTCTTCTTCGGTGATGATGCCGTTGGCAAGCGCTTTCGCCCTGACCTTGGCGGCGTCGATTCCCTTGCCGTCGTCGGTCACCTCGATGATGACGCCGCTCCCCTCCTGGTATGCGGAAATCTTGATGGTTCCCTTGGAGGGTTTGCCCGCCTTTTTTCGGTCCTCGGTTTTCTCGATGCCGTGGTCGATGGAGTTCCTGATGATATGCACCATCGGCTCGCCGATCTCGTCGATCACCGTCCGGTCGAGTTCGGTCTCCTGGCCTTCCATCACCAGTTCGATCTCCTTGCCGAGCGTCTTGGAAAGATCGCGGACAAGGCGGGGGAAGCGCTCGAAAATAAAGGAGACGGGAACCATGCGCAGCTTCGTGACGAGCTCCTGGATATCGCCGGAGATACGGCCGAGCTGGGAGAGCGGATCGTCGAACTCCCGGAGATGCGCCTCCTGTACAAGGCGCTCGATACGGGCGCGGCCGATGACGAGCTCGCCGACGAGATTCATAAGCTTGTCGAGGCGACCGATATCGACGCGGACCGTCTG
>LVBO01000192.1 GCA_001604435.1 Synergistales bacterium Syner_01 | reverse complement strand
CTACCAGGATCTGGAGGCGCGGTACGAGAAACGGCCGTCGCTCTGGATCGAGCCGCTCAGCGAGTGGGGCGAGGGATATGTGGAACTTGTGGAGATCCCCACGGAACAGGAAATCCACGACAACATCGTCGCCTACTGGGTCCCGGCGAAGACGCCCGAAACCGCCGAGGGCCGGCCAAAGGGCGACACGCCGGAGTATCCGCGGACGATGACCTTCGCCTACCGGATGCGCTGGCTTCAGCCGCATCGCCCGGTCCATGAACTCGGCCGGGTCATGGCGACGCGCATTGCGGCGGGAAACTCCCCCGAGATGATGAAGTTCGTCCTCGACTTCGAAGGAGACGAGCTTTCGGAACTCCCTGCGGGAGCCGGCTTGACGAGCATCGTGGCGGTCGGTGAAGGCGCCCGCCTCGTCGAAAAACAGCTTCAAAAAAACGAAGCTACCGGAGGATGGCGACTGGTTTTCCAGGTTGCACCCGAAGCCGAGGGCGGTCTCAAGACGCTCTTTCCTTCGCCCGCCGGCCGCCCCCGCATTCGCCTCTCCGCGCTGCTGAAGCGGGGCGAGAATATCCCGGAACCGCTGACGGAGACCTGGACCTATGACCTCCATCCGTGATACCGACCGCTGGCGCATCTCACGCGACAGGGTGCTGCTCTACGTGCGCGCGCTCAATCTGCCTCCGTACAAGGGGCTCGACCTCGCCGTCGAAAGCCTGAAGCGCACCGGCCCGTCCTCCGCGGCGGAGTCCATGGAGTCGCTTCGCTCGCTCTTAAAAGAGCACGGGCTCGACCGGGGCGTGCTGGATTCCGAAGGGAAGCATCTCGCCTCCGTCCCGCCGCTCAACCGCAGCGTGATGGTTCCCGAGGAGCTGGACCGCGTTCCGTGGAGGACGTCGTTCGTCCGCTTATTCCGCCGTTGTAAGAACGACCTTTTCGGAAAGGGGCGCGTTCGATGACCGCGTTCGAACTCGACTGGAGCCGCAGCGCGGGCCGGAGGAGATTGCTGTTGATCCTCCTCGTCCTCGCGCCGACCTTCGTTGCGTGCAGGACGATGGCCTCCATCCTGCCTTCGCGCGGAGGAAGCCCGCTGGAGATCGTGCTGCTCGCCGTCTTCGCGGTGCTCTTCGCCTGGATCTCGGTGGGCTTCTGGACGGCGCTGATGGGCTTCTTTCTTCTTTTACAGCGGCGCAACCGCTACTCGGTCTCCAACGTCTGCGAGGGGCTCGGGTATTCTATAGACGATCCGCAGGCCCGGACGGCCGTGCTCATTCCGATCTACAACGAGGACGTCAAGCGGGTCTTCGCGGGGCTGAAGACCGTCTTCGACTCGATCGCGGCGACGAACTCGCCCGACCGGTTCGACTTCTTCATCCTGAGCGACACCACCGACCCCGACGTCTGGGTTCAGGAGGAAGAGGCGTGGCATCGTTTCTGCACGGAGCATGACGCCTTCGGCCGGGTCTTCTACCGCAAGCGCCGGAGCAACGCGAAGCGGAAGAGCGGGAACGTGGCCGACTTCTGCAGGCGATGGGGAAAGAACTACCGCTACATGATCGTCTTCGACGCCGACAGCATTATGACGGGACGCACGATGGTCCGGATGGTGCAGATGATGGAGGCGCGGCCCGACATCGGCATTCTGCAGACGCCCCCCGCAGGAGTGAACCGCGAGACGCTGCTCGCGCGGGCGCAGCAGTTCGCCAACCGCGTCTACGGGCCGATGTTCGCCGCGGGGCTGCACTTCTGGCAGCTCGGCGACGCGCAGTACTGGGGACACAACGCGATCATCAGGGTGGATCCGTTCATCGGGCACTGCGAACTGCCGCGCCTCCCCGGAAAGGGGCCGCTCGGCGGCGACATTCTGAGCCACGACTTCGTGGAGTCGGCCCTCATGCGCCGCGCCGGGTACGGCGTCTGGCTGGCGTACGACCTCGACGGCAGCTACGAGGAAACGCCGCCGACCCTGCTCGACGAGCTGAAACGCGACCGTCGATGGTGCCAGGGCAACTTGCAGCATCTGCGGCTGATCTTTTCGCGGGGCTTTTTTCCGGCGCACCGCGCGCTCTTTCTGAACGGCATTCTCTCCTACGGTTCGGCGCTGCTCTGGCTGGCCTTCCTGCTCATCAGCTCGGCGCAGGCCGTCGCCGAGGTCTACTTGGAACCGGTGTACTTCCTCGACACGAAGACGCTCTTCCCGCAGTGGCCGGTCTGGAGACCTCACTGGGCGCTTGCGCTGCTCGGTTCGACGGCGGTGCTGCTCTTCCTCCCCAAGTTTTTCAGCTACGCGCTGGCTCTGCTGCGCGACCCGGCGGCGCGGCTCTACGGGGGGAAGCTTCGGCTCGCCAGCGGCATTCTGCTGGAGGTGGCGCTCTCCACGCTGCTCGCGCCGGTGCGGATGCTGCATCACAGCGTCTTCATCCTCTCGACCATACTGGGCGGAAACGTCGGCTGGCCGACCCAGTCCCGAGACGACCGGGGGACGCCGTGGGCCGACGCAATCGCCGTTCACTGGTGGGGAACGATGCTCGGCATCCTCTGGGGCGCGCTCGTCTACCTGACGAACCCTTCCTTCTTCTGGTGGATCTCCCCCATCATCCTCTCGCTCGCGCTCTCCATCCCGCTCTCCGTCCTCACGAGCAGGGCGAGCCTGGGGAAGGCGTTCCGGCGGGCGGGGCTCTTCACGACACCGGAGGAGACGGAACCGCCGCTGGAGCTGCGCGAACTGGCGAAAACCCTTCACGAGGAATCGCCCTACTCTCCTCTTCCGCTCTCACCGCGGCAGGGGTTCCTCCGCGCCGTGACCGACCCGTGCGTCCATGCCCTCCACACATC
>LVBO01000669.1 GCA_001604435.1 Synergistales bacterium Syner_01 | reverse complement strand
TGAGCCCGTCCATAAAGTACTTGCCGAGCTCCTCGGAACGCTCGACCATCTTCTCTTCGACAAGCACGTCGATCGCCGCCGCGGCGACGGCGCAGGCCAGGGGGTTGCCTCCGAACGTGGAGCCATGGGTTCCCGGCTTATACACGCCCAGGATGTTTTTGTTCGCCGCAATGGCCGATACCGGGAAGACGCCGCCGCCGAGCGCCTTGCCCATGATGATGATATCGGGCTCGATCTCCTCGTGCTGGAAAGCGAAATTCCTCCCCGTACGGCAAAAACCGGTCTGGATTTCGTCGATGGCAAGAAGGACGTTGTGCTTCCGTGCGATCGTCTCCAGTCCCTTCAGGAATCCGTCGCTCGGAACGACGACGCCGGCTTCTCCTTGGATGGGCTCGACCATGATGCCGACTGTATTCTTCGTCACCGCTTTCTCGACCGCTTCGAGATCGTCATAGGGAACGATTTTGAATCCGGGAGTGAAGGGCCCGTAGTGCTCCGTCGCATCCGGATCGATAGAGAAGGAGATGATGGTAATCGTGCGTCCGTGGAAGTTGTTCTCGAAAACGATGATCTCGGCTTTATCTTTCTCTACGCCCTTGACCATGTATCCCCATTTCCTCATCGTCTTGAGAGCGGTTTCCACAGCCTCCGCCCCTGTGTTCATCGGGAGGATCATTTCTTTGCCCGTGAAATCGGCGAGCTTTTTCGCGAAGAGGGGCCACTGGTCGTTGAAAAAGGCGCGCGAAGTCAGCGTAAGGATATCGGCCTGATCTTTCAGGGCCTTGATGATCTTGGGATGCCTGTGTCCCTGATTCACCGCGGAATACGCCGAAAGCATATCCATGTACCGGCGGCCTTCGGGGTCCTCCACCCAGATTCCCTCGGCCTTCGAGATCACGACTTCGAGCGGATGATAGTTGTGGGCTCCGTATTCATGTTCCATCTCCATAAGCTCTTCCGACCTGTTTTGAAACATCATGCCACCTCTTTCTGAAGGTATAGTAAATTTCGTTTCACTGTTTGCACCGCGCGCGAAACGAGGTTTACAAAAAGTAGTGCTTTCACTATCTCTATTCCAGATTTGATCTTTGCTTTGAGTTATTATCCATCATAATCCTCTTTTTCTCAACTCGGGAAAAAGATGCCAAAAAAACCGCGGGAAGCTTGAGCTTCCGTCATGCGTCGAGCTCGAAAAGCGGAAGCGGATTTTCGTTCTCCGAAAACCCGCTTCCGATGGTCAGCTATGATCAACAACTTATTCCTCTTTTTTTGATTCTTCGGCGAGAAGTTCAACGAATTTCCCGAAAAGCGGGGGAAGCGTGCGAAGGTAGTACGGAAGCTGTATCCGCTCGGCGTTCTTGTGGTCATCCTTACCGATCGGGCCGAAGTTGGCTATCGGGACATCGAGTTTTTTCAGTTCGTCAAGGGGGAAACGGTACGCTCTCCCCCACAGAGGCATGTTCTTTGCAAGAGCGTCGAGCTCCGACGGCTCTCCTTGAAAGCCGAGGTAGCTCAAGTCCATAATGCCTTGAAAAATGTCGATTCGGTTGATCGAAAGGCCG
>LVBO01000191.1 GCA_001604435.1 Synergistales bacterium Syner_01 | reverse complement strand
GAGGACGAACTTGCGGCGATAAATATGGCGATCGGTGCAGCATATGCGGGCGCTCGCCCTCTGGTGACCACTTCGGGTGGCGGTTTTGCTCTGATGGGCGAGGGGCTGAGCTTGGCCGGCGTCATGGAGACACCCGTCGTGGTGCATCTCTCCCAGAGGCCCGGCCCTGCGACGGGAATGGCGACAAGGACCGAGCAGGCCGATCTCGAGCTTGCTCTCTACGCAGGGCATGGAGAGTTCCCGAGGGCTCTCTATGCGCCGGGAAGCATTGAAAGCGCCTTCTCGCTTGCCCAGGAGGCGTTCCGGGTGACTTCGAAATATCAGACGCCCGCGATTATGCTGACCGATCAGTATTTTGTGGACTCCTTTTACAATGTGCGTCCGGAGGATCTGCTGCTAATTGAGGCGCCTGCTGTTATCCCGGAGACCGAAGAGGAGTACAGGAGATACGAGGATGTCCCTTCGGGGTGCTCTCCCTTCGGCGTCCCTGGGTGGGGGAGAGGTCTCGTCGGCGCGGACAGCCATGAGCACGACGAGGTCGGGCACGTCTACGAAAATTTCGAGCTCAGGAAGCGCATGCAGGACAAGAGGATGCGAAAGCTGGAAGGTATGCGTGCGGAGGCCCTCCCTCCGAAACTGTACGGCCCGGAGAACTATGCGGATCTTGTGATCTGCTGGGGATCGACTATCCCGATCTTCAGAGAGGCGTTGTCGCTCCTGGATTTGAAGGAAACGTCTCTGTTGGCCTTCGAACAGCTCTGGCCACTACATACTTCTGTGGCGGATCTGCTGAATCGTGCGCGTACGATTGTCGTGGCGGAAGGGAACAGCACGGCCCAATTCTCCCGACTGCTCCGTGCGCATACGGGGATCGCTGCTACGAAAACGGTGCTGAAGTACAATGGACTTCCGTTCTCTGTGGAAGAGGCCGCAAACAGGTTGTCGGAAGTGTTTTCCGGAAAAGGAGGGAGAGTGTGATGACTACGCCTTTCGATCTTCCCGGCGTCGATATTGCCTGGTGCCCGGGGTGCGGTGATTTCAAGATTCTCGATTCGATCAAACAGGCGCTCGCAGAGCTGAACCTCTCTCCACTGGATGTCGTGATGGTCTCCGGCATCGGACAGGCGGCAAAGACGCCCCACCACATGCAATCGCACTTCTTCAACGGACTGCATGGTCGAGCGCTTCCCAACGCGACGGCGATTAAAGCGGCGAATCCGTCGCTGGAGGTGGTCGCGGTCGGTGGAGACGGCGATATGTATGGAGAAGGCGGCAATCACTTTCTGCATGCGATACGGAGAAATCCGGGAATCACGAACCTGGTGTTCAACAATATGGTGTACGGCCTGACCAAGGGCCAGGCTTCTCCGACAAGTCCGAGAGGGTTTCGCACATCGGTGCAGGTGGACGGCGTCCATGCGCTGCCCTTCAATCCGTTGGCCACAGCGCTTGTCCAAGGGGCCGGTTTCGTCGCCAGAGCCTATGCGGGCGACGTCGAAAAGACGAAGGACGTTATCAAGGAAGCCGTCCGCTACAAGGGCTATGCTCTTGTGGATATCTTCCAGCCGTGCGTTTCCTTTAATTCGGTGAACACCTATGCATGGTTCAAGGAAAACACGTACTGGCTGGACGGCCACGACCCTTCCGATTTCTCGAAGGCTCTTTCTCTTGCTCTGTCGGAAGCGCCTTTCCCGCTGGGAGTTCTCTTTCGCGGAGAAGAGCGGACAACTTTCGAGGGATCCTTGGCCGCATACAAAAATGACAAAGAGCCGCTCTTCCGTCGAGCGGCTCCAAGAGAGGCCGTGAAGAAGCTGATCGACGGGATGTGTCGTTAGGAGGGGAGAGTATGGAAGGGAAACCGGCGCCCGCTTTTCGCCTTCAGGATGGATCGGGTAAGGAGTATGCGCTCGAAGATTTCGCAGGAAGCTGGTTGGCGCTCTTTTTTTACAGCAAGGACAATACATCGGGGTGAACGAACGAGGTCAAAGACTTTGCGGACAGGATGCCCGCCTTTGAAGATTTGAACTGCCGGATTGCCGGTGCGAGTCCTGATTCGGTCGAGAGCCACCGAAAGTTCGCCGTGAAACTCGGCATATCCTTTCCTCTTTTGAGCGATCCGGAGCATGAGTTCATCGAAGCATGCGGATTCTGGAAGCAGAAGAAGATGTACGGGAAGGAGTATATGGGAGTCGAACGTTCTACGCTGCTGATCAACCCTGACGGGATTGTTGTCCGGCTTTTCTCCAAGGTGAAAGTGGCCGGTCACGCCGAGGAGGTTCTTCAAACCCTGAAAGAGGTTGCGGGATAAAAACGGGGCGCTCCCGTAAAGGGGCGCCCCGACCCGATTCCGTCATCGCTTCCATCGAACGGTAAGAATACGTTTCCACCGAAAGTTCTCTATTGCCTCCCGCGAAGGCATCGCCCCTTGCCCCATCCGTTCGAAGTCCTGGTGCAACGCCGTGTATGCCGCTTTCAGGCCGTCGTCTTCCTGCGCCTTGCTGACAAGTGAGGTCAGAGGGAGAAGTCGGCTGTAGACTTCCGGGATGGCGGCCAGTTTCGGGCCGCTCTTCGTGAGGAGCATAGTATAAATGAAGGTCAGGATTTCCGGTCCGCTTCGCCGGGCGAGCTTCTCGTACGCAGGGAGATGCGGCGCGACGTAGAGAAAGACGTCTTCACGGGGGAGGGGCGACCGAGGCAGCGATTCCCAAAAGCCAGAGCCTGCCGGAGCCAGCGCCAGCCATGCAGTGGAAGTTTCTGTAACAGATGTGATCCAGAGAGAGAGCATTTCTTCGCTCTTCGGTTGCAGAAGGTCGATTTTCCACACCAAGTCGTCAAGCATATCGCCGTCGGCTCGCAGAAAAAAAAACGAGTCGGAAAGAAGAAGGTGCTGTTCGATCTGCTCCAAGGAACGCACTCCCTCCGGAGAACGGAAGTACGCTTTTCGAATACGTCCCTTGTCATGTTCGACAATCAAAGAAACAGGGTGTCCGGGAGCCGTCAGTATCTTCATGTAAGCGGAACTCTGCCGTGCAAGGAGGCAGAGGACGAGTACGAGTACGAGTGTGATGCGAAGTAAAAGTTTTCCGTCTCTCAAGAGGGCAGCCTCCCGGATCAAGACTCAAGTCCGCCTGAAGCGCCGACGTTCCTCTCGTCGGCTTTCGCGGCTCTTCTCTTCCACATTGTATAATACTACATTTTTCGACAAAGATGGAGTATCGCTGGTATTTTCTTTTCATTGCAAGTGCTTCCCGTCTCAGATCCATTCGGTTGTGAAACGGGAAAGATGATGGGTTTGGTTCAAACAGAAGAGACTATAGCCGTGAATATCGTCGAAATGGAGCACGGAGTAGGCGGCGGTGTCCATGTGCGTTTTCCAGAAGTACGGAGAGGGAATTCCCAGACATCCGGCGAGAAGCGGCTTGACAACAGTTCTGTGTGTGACGGCGACGACGGTCTTTCCTCGGTATTCGGCGACTATTCGGTCGAGACTTGCTTTCGAGCGTACTAGAACATCGTTCAAAGATTCCGCTCCTTCGACTGAAAGCGCTTCCGGGTTTTCGAGCCACGTTCGCCACATCTCGGGAAACTGATCCGCGATCTCCGTCTTGGGCCGCCCTTCCCATGTTCCGAGGCAGATATTGTTGAACCCTTCATCTACGAGCAAGGGGGCGGACGACGCCTTCGCTATTGCTTCCGCGGTCTGCGAGGCTCTGAGAAGCGGACTCGAAAAGACCGCTTCCGGACGATAAGAAGCGAGAGTTCCTGCGACTTCTTCGGCTTGTCTGAGACCGGTTTCGTTCAAAGGAAAATCGACTCTGCCCCGAAAAAACCCTTCGACGTTTCCGCGGCACTCCCCGTGGCGCACAAGCAAGATGGTGGTGCGAATAGTGTGTTCGCTCATTTTTCCCTCCGTCTCCGCAGTCTCGCGGAGTCGACGACGAAAGAGACCTTTGTCGTGGGGCTGCCGCGATGGCGGAAAAAATAAAAATGCATTTGACCAGTCTTGACAATCATACCATGGATTGTTACTCTACCTTCCGGGAGCAATGCGTTGGCACTCGCATCGAAAGAGTGCTAACGCTACGGGGAGGTGTCGAAATGCTTACGGAGAGACAGCTCGAAGTTGTTTTTTCCGTTGTCTATGAATATATCCAGACGGGCGAGCCGGCGGGTTCTCGGACGATTTCGAAAAAGTATCTCCGGGGGTGCAGTCCGGCGACGATTCGCAATGAGATGGCCGACCTGGAGGAGATGGGGTATTTTTACCAGCCGCACACGTCCGCGGGAAGGTTGCCGACGTCGAAGGCGTATCGGCTGTATGTGGATGCGATCATGCAGCGAAGGCGTACCGCTCCTGCAGAAACGGAGAGGTGGAAACGGGAGATCGGCGAACGCAAACAGGGGATCGAATCGATCCTCATCTATGTTTCCCGCCTCCTCGGGCAGGCGACGAACTGTGTGGGAGTCGCGGCCCTCTCGGCGCTCGAAGAGGTGCAGATTCAGCGGGTGAGTTTTCTCCGCCTCGGGGGCAATACTGTCCTGCTTCTGATCGTTCTTGAAGGCGGCCTGGTGCATCACTCCAACATCCAGCTTCCCTGCGAGCTCTCTCAGGACATGCTCGACGAACTTGGCCGCAGAATCACGACAATTGCCGAGGGGCATTCCTGGAGCGAAGTTCGCGATGTTCTTTTCAGGTATGTTCTCGATGGTCTGGAGCGTGTCTGGGATACATGTCGCGAGGCGATCGTCCAGATGGATGCGCTCTTGAACAGACGGAGTTCCCGTCTTTTCATAGGGGGGGCGCAGCACATTCTGAGCTTGCCCGATTTCCAGGATATAGGAAAGTTCCAGACCGTGCTCTCCCTTCTTGAACAGGAACAGGCTCTTGCCGAAATGGTCGAACGCTACAGCGTAAAACAGGGAGTCTCGGTCACCATCGGAGATGAGAACACGGAAGAGGAGATGAAGCAGCTCTCCCTTGTTCTCGTGCCGGCTTCCGGTCAGAGTCGCAGGGCGATCTTGGGGCTCATAGGCCCGCTTCGTATGGATTACGAGAAGTCGATCGCCATACTGGAAACACTTGCTGAAGATTTGGACGACATGTTAGTCCAGTAGTTATTATGAGAAAGGAGCGACATGAATGAGCGGTGTCAACGATCAGGTCTCTTCGGAGCTGGAAAAAGAGGGAGTCGCTGCCGCTTCGAGCGGAGAGGACGTTTCCCGGGGTGTTTCGGAAGAGTGTCGGGATGCGTCGAGTTCAGTGGAGGAGCTCCTTGCGGCGCTTCAAAATGCTGAGCGGGAGAAGAGTGAACTGAACGAGGCTCTGGCGAGAGCGCGTGCGGATTTTTTC
>LVBO01000017.1 GCA_001604435.1 Synergistales bacterium Syner_01 | reverse complement strand
GAGCTTCGACTCTTCCTACCCCAGAATCTCCTTCAGATCCTGCTCGGGCGTGGTGACGGCCTGGAGGTTGAACTTCTCCTGGAGCACCTTGAAGACGGGCTCCTTGACGAAGGCCGGCAGCGAGGGGCCGAGTTTCATGTTCCTCACTCCGAGGTGGAGGAGCGAGAGGAGGATGCAGACGGCCTTCTGCTCGTACCACGAGAGAACGAGCGACAGCGGCAGGCCGTTGATGTCGGTCTTGAAGGCCTCGGCGAGCGCCATGGCGATGCGGACCGCCGAGTAGGCGTCGTTGCACTGCCCCGCGTCGAGCAGCCGGGGAATCCCCTCGATGTCGCCGAACTCCAGCTTGTTGAAGCGGAACTTGCCGCACGCGAGCGTGAGAATGACGCAGTCCTCCGGGACGGAGGTGGCGAAGTCGGTGTAGTAGCTCCGGCCCGGCTTGGCGCCGTCGCAGCCGCCGACGAGGAAGAAGTGGCGGATCTTGCCGGCCTTGACGAGGTCGATCACCTTGCCCGCCACGGACATTACGGTATTGCGGGCGAAGCCGACGTTGATCCAGTGCTCCTGCTCGTCCTCGGTGAATCCGGGGGCGGCGAGCGCGGCCTCGATCACGGGGGAAAAATCCTTCTTCTCGTCGATATGGGTCGCGCCGGGCCACGCCACGAGGCCGGTGGTGAAGATGCGCCCCATGTAGGAGTCCTTCGGCTTCTGAATGCAGTTGGTGGTCATCAGCACCGCGCCGGGGAACTTGTCGAACTCCTCGCGCTGGTTCTGCCACGCGCTGCCGTAGTTGCCCGCGAGATGTTTGTACTTCTTCAGCCCCGGATAGGCGAGGCAGGGGAGCATCTCGCCGTGCGTGTACACGTTGACGCCCTTCCCCTCGGTCTGCTGCAACAGCAGCTCCAGGTCGCGGAGGTCGTGGCCGGAGACGACGATGCACTTGCCCTTGATCGGGGTCACGCGGGCCTTCGTGGGTTCCGGGTGTCCGTAGACGGAGGTGTTCGCCCTGTCGAGCAGCTCCATGACGGAGACGTTCCACTTGCCCGCGTCCATCGCCTGACCGACGAGATCGTCGACGGTGAAGTGTTCGCCCGCGAGGTAGTCCATCTTCTCGTGGAAGAAGCCGTAGATCCCCGCGTCCTCGTACCCCAGCACTCTGGCGTGGTCGGCGTACGCCGCGCTTCCCTTCAGGCCGAGCAGCAAGAGGTCGCGCAGCCCCTGAACCACTTCGCCGTACATCTCGCTCCCGGCTTCGGGGCCGACCTTGCCACCCTCGTCGATCATCCCGGCGCGCGTCTCCGGGATCGAGAAGACCGCGGGACCGCCGAGGGTCTCCGGGGTCTTCCCGGCTTTCGTACAGGCGTCCTCGTAGAGCGCCTTCGCACTGTCGCGGACCTCTCCGGCCTTGCGGATCAGGCGCTCCATGCGCGCTTCGTCGAAGTTCACGTTGGTAACGGTGGTGAAGAGCGATTCGACCACGAAGACGTCGACGCTCTTATCAACCGCGCCGAGCTGCCTCGCCCGATGAGCGTACATCGAAATTCCTTTCGTCGCGTGAAGCAGCAGATCCTGAAGATCGGCCACCTCGGGGCTTTTGCCGCACACGCCGAACGCGGTGCATCCCGTTCCCTTCGCCGTCTGTTCGCACTGGTAGCAAAACATTGAGAAATCTCCTCCTCGAAAATGGTTTTTTACTGCTTCTTGTGAGAAAAACGAATCGTCTCTTTATCTATTATATCCCCTCGCACGCCTATCGTCACAATTTTCAGCGATATGTTCCTCTCCGAGGCCTCGCATGCCGCCTCCAAAATGCGCGTCATCCCGCCGCAGCAGGGGACTTCCATGCGCACCACGGTGATCGCGGGGGTCTCGTTGAACGAGATGATCCGCGTGAGCTTTTCGACGTAGCTCTGCGCGTCGTCGAGCTTGGGGCAGCCGATGAGACAGACTTTGTCGCCCCCGGCGAGGAAGGTTCCGTGGAAGTCCGGGAAGGCGAACGGCGTGCAGTCGGCGGCGACCACGAGTTCGGCCTTGTGCAGCCAGGGCGCGGTCTCCGGCACGAGGCGTATCTGCACCGGCCAGTTGACGAGTTTCGACCGAAGCGGCGCGGACGGCGCTTCGGAGCGCGTCTGCGGGGTCGCGGACTGTGTTTTCCGCAGATCGCGGGCCGCCGTGCCGGGGCAGCCGCAGGGGAGGGGACCGGCGGGCGCTTTGTGGGCGGCCTTCGCCGCCATGTGGCGCTTCACGGCCTCCTCGTCGTAGGGAGCGGCCTCCCTGGTTTCGAAGCTGATCGCGCCCCGCGGGCACTCGCCGATGCAGTCGCCCAGACCGTCGCAGTAGGTCTCGCTCACCAGTTTCGCCTTGCCGTCGATGATCCGGATGGCGCCCTCGTGGCAGGCCTCGGCGCAGATGCCGCAACCGTCGCACTTGTCCTCGTCGATCGTGATAATCTTCCGCAGTACTTTACTCATTTCTCTTCTCCTCTCCGTAATGCTCCAAGCGTCGTTTTTTTCAGGTAGTCGACGAACTCTCTCGTTAAACTTCCCAGCAGCGAACCGAAGATGCACCTTCCGAACGGGCACCGCTCCTTGTGGAGCAGGCAGTAATCCCCCTTGGGAGCCCCCTCGATCACCACGTAGATATCGAAGAGGGTGATCTCGTCCGGACTTTTCGCCAGTTCGAACCCTCCCTTGGGGCCGCGCGTGGAGGTCACCAACCCTTCGCGCACCAGCCTCTGGAAGACCTTGGCGAGGTGGGCCTCCGAGACGTTCACCGCCTCGGCCATCTCTTTCGCGCTCATTCTCTCCCCCGAGGCAAGCAGTCCCATTCCGTGAAAAGCCAGAGACACCGCCTCGGACACAGCAACCACCTCGCTCATGGTCCCGGCCCCCTTCTCGTTTCTGGTATTATGGTACCGTAATTCCTGAATATGTCAAGAGGCGAAATGCGCCATTTCGGAAAAAGTTTCCGTTCGCCCGAAATCCTTTCAACTCACTGGACAGAGTACGATTATCGGGCTATAATCCCTGAAAGAGATTTTGATCTTATTTTCACAATATATCCCGAAAGTCTGCCGTATCCGTCCTCAACGACGGCTTTTTCGGGACGGAGAGAACGAGAACGCGCCTCGAAGATGTTCGCGCGTGTCTCGATATATAAGGAGGATGAATCGAAGCGTGAGACAACGACTTTTTCGAGGGGGAATCCACCCCTTCGACGGAAAGGGCCTGACGAAAGACAAGGCCATCGTCTCCCTCGCTCCGGGAAAGACGCTCGTCTTTCCTCTGTCGCAGCATATCGGCGCGCCGTGTCTTCCGCAAGTGGAGAAGGGGCAGAATGTTCTGCGGGGGCAGATCGTCGCGTCTCCCTCCCCCGGCTCGCTGGGAGCCAACATCCACTCCAGCGTTTCCGGCGTGGTGAAGGACATCGCGCCGCGTCCGATCATCGGCGGCCGCAGCATGGCCATCGTGATCGAAAGCGACGGACAGGCGCGGGAAGTCCCCTTCGTCCGCCCGGACAACATCCTCTCCTTCACACGGGAGGACGCGCTCGCGGCGGTGGCGGCGGCGGGAATCGTCGGGCTCGGCGGCGCGTGCTTTCCCACTTCGGTCAAGCTGGACGCTCCCCCCGATCCCGAACCGGCGGTCGACACCGTGATTCTCAACGGGGCGGAGTGCGAGCCCTATCTGACCTGCGACGACCGCATCATGCGCGAGTACGCGGAGGACATCACCAGGGGAGCCGCGTTGATGCGCCGCTTCTTTCCGGACGCCCGTCTCGTCCTCGGACTGGAGGCGAACAAGCCCGAGGCGATCGAAGCCATGCGGGCGGCCGCGGTCGAGACGGGAGCGGACCTCGAAATCCGCGTCCTCCCCGTCATGTATCCGCAAGGGTCGGAGAAGCAGCTTATCTACGCGATCACGGGCCGGTCGGTTCCCTCGGGGCAGCTTCCCCGATCCGTGGGCTGTCTGGTGCAGAACGTGGCCACCGTGCGCCACATCTTCCTGGCGCTCATCCGCGGCCGTCCGCTGATGGACCGGGTACTCACGGTCACCGGCGAAGCGGTCGCGAATCCCGGGAACTTCAGGGTTCCTCTTGGAACTCTGGTCTCCGATCTGCTGGAGGCGGTCGGAGGGTTCGCCGAACAGCCCGGCAAGATCATCGCCGGAGGCCCCATGATGGGGGTCGCGCTCGGCCGTACCGACGTGCCGATAGTGAAGGGAACTTCGGGCATTCTGGCCCAGACTGTTCCGATGACCCTCGGCGCGCCGGAGCAGCCCTGCATCCGTTGCGGCCGGTGCGTGGAGGTCTGTCCCATGGGGCTCTCCGCCTACCGGCTGAACAGACTGGCCGTCCTGGAGGACTACGACGGCTTCATCGAAGAAGGCGGTCTGGACTGTATCGAATGCGGCTCGTGTTCGTATACATGTCCCTCCTGCCGCCATATCATGCAGTGCATGCGCGAGGCGAAACGCACCGCCGCCGCGCGCCGCAAGGCAAACAAGGAGTGACGTTCATGTACAGCAAACTGGTGGTCTCCTCGGCGCCGCACATCCGCGGTCCTTTCACCGTCCGGACCGTGATGACCGACGTGCTCGTCGCCCTTGTTCCCGCCGTCGCCACGGCGGGGTGGTTCTTCGGCCTCCGCGCCCTTGCGCTGATCGCGGTCGTCGCGGTCGCCTGCGTCGCGGCGGAGGCTCTGTGGCAACATGCCTTCGGCAAGCCGATCGCGGTCGGCGACTGCAGCGCGCTCGTGACCGGCGTACTGCTCGCCATGAATCTGCCGCCGACGCTTCCCTTCTGGACGGCCGTCGTCGGCGCTTTCTTCGCGATCATCGTCGCGAAGCAGTTTTTCGGCGGCCTCGGCAAGAACATCGTCAACCCGGCGCTGGCAGCCCGGGCCTTTCTGCTCGTCTCCTGGCCCGCCGCGATGACGACCTGGACGCTCGACGGCGTGACGGCCGCCACGCCGCTGGCGATACTGCGTTCCGCGGACCCGGTGCTGCCGCCTCTGCTCGACGTGTTCACCGGCAACGTGGCGGGCTGCCTCGGCGAAACCTCGGTCGTCGCGCTGCTGCTTGGCGGCGCGTGGCTGCTCTGGCGGCGCGTGATCACCCCGGAGATTCCCGTCGTCTACATCGGCACGACCGCGCTGCTGACATGGATCCTCGGCCGTTCCGGATTCTTCGCCGGCGACGCGCTCTACGAGATCTTCACCGGAGGACTCTTTCTCGGGGCGATCTTCATGGCCACGGACTACGTCACCTCGCCGATGACCGTAAAGGGGAGAATTCTCTACGCTTTCGGCTGCGGCGTCGTCACGACGGCGATACGCCTTTACGGCAACTATCCGGAAGGCGTTTCGTTCGCCATCCTGATCATGAACCTCGCGACGCCGCTGATCGACAGGGTGATCAAACCGCGTCGCTTCGGAGCCCTCAACGCGACCGGCGCGGACGCCGGAGGGAGGTGACGCGCCGTGGACAAGACGCTCCGCTCGGCGCTGATTCTGCTGCTGATCACGGCGCTCGCCGGTCTGCTCGTGGGGCTTGCGCACCAACTGACCTCGGAACCGATCCGCCTCGCCCGGGAGCGGGAGAAGACCGAGGCGCTCAAGAGGGCGCTCCCCGCCGCCGAAACTTTCCGCCCGTTCGAGACGGGGACGCCGCTTCCGGGCGTGATCTCCGTCGAGGAGGGCGTCGCGGACGAGCGCACCGTCGGACTCTGCGTTCTGCTGGATTCTTCGGGCTACGCCGGGCCGATCCGCCTGCTCGTCGGCATCGATACCGACGGCGCGATCACCGGCCTTGAAATCCTCTCCCTCTCGGAAACTCCGGGGCT
>LVBO01000190.1 GCA_001604435.1 Synergistales bacterium Syner_01 | reverse complement strand
GGCGCGCACGGTTCGGCGAGGTAGTCGAGCGGAATCTCCACGTGGACGGGTCCCGGCCTGCCCGCCGCGGCCAACCGGTACGCGCGCTCCAGGAGCGGCGCGATCTCCGAAGGAGAGGATGCGCGAAAGCTGCCTTTCGTCACGGAAGAGGACATTGTTGTGGAATCACGCAACTCGTGAAGATACCCTGAACGGGCGGAGAGAAAACGCGAAGGGATCTGCGTGGAGATGACGACCATCGGAACCGAATCGTGGAACGCCTGCCCCATGGGGGTGAGGATGTTGGTCAGGCCCGGCCCCGTGATGACGAGCGCCGTTCCGGGGTCGCCGGTGGACTTTCCCCATCCGTACGCCATGAACCCGGCCCCTTGTTCGTGCCGCGTGGCGATATGCCGGATGGAGCTGTGCGCGAGACCGTCGTAGACGGCCAGGTTATGAATGCCCGGTATGCCGAAGAGAACTGAAATGTTCAAACGCTCCAGGACCCGGACGGCAATATTCCCGCCGGTGTTCCCTACCATTGAATCGACCTCCTGAAAAAAAGAATGACGAGGGGAGAAAAAACCTCGGAAAAGGGCTTCCCCTGCGACTTCGCGCACGAGCGCCCCCGTGAACCTTCTAGAATGTGTCACCTGGCGGCAGAGTGGTCGGGCTTGGAACAAAAGAACAACATAGCGCGGAAAACTCCGTGCGATGAAAGGGAGAAAAGCCACTTTTCTCGGCATGCAACCGACAAAAGGTATCGACAGTCGAAAAATCGACACCAAGCCCTGATGGAAGAAAAACACACGAGGAAGCGCCAAAAAAGACGTTCCTCGAAAATATCGAAAACTCTACGCCAGCTTTTCTATCTCCTGGACGTTGATATACATCTCGCCGCTGCCGAGAGAGGAACGCACATCTCCGCGAACCAGCACTTTCGCGCCCTCCTCCAGCTCCTTGAAGGATTCCTGAAGCGTCGGGTCATAGACTCTGGCGAGAAGAAAATCCTTTCGGACGCTTCCATCCGTCTTCGGCGTATCCTGACGCACTGAGAAATGAAGATATTTCTTCTGCTTGCCGGGGCTGGACGGATCGCTTTTGATCAGATGGAGCGTCCCTGAAACCGTCACGGTATTTTCCGTCGTCATCGGACATCAACTCCCGTTCTCGGAATATACGGGGCCTCTTGCGAGCGCCCCGTACTTCAAATTGTTACCATATTGTACCATCCTTGCGCTTCTTTGTCGCCTTCTTTCGGAGGAGAAATATACGATGTACCCTATATTTCAAGGCGCGCGCGCAGCATCCTGCTACGCCAAACCGAGACGGACAAGCGTCTCCCGCGTCGGCGCGCCGGTCGCCCTGTCCCATCCCCTGGCTTCGTAGTAGTCGTCGAGCATGCCGTCGAAGTCGCGCACCGAGCATTCCTCGTTTCCTGCGTATGTTCCGAACGCCGGCGCCGACCGCACCCGCTCGGGGAGCAGGTCGTCCTCCCTGGAAAAGCCCTCCCGGATGTTGAAAAGACGCTGGAGGTTCGTCGCGCGCTCCGCCGTCTCCATGAGCTCCTCTCCCGTAATGCTCCATCCGGTGAGCGCCGAGAGCATCTCCGCGTACTCCCGCGGAGTGATGCCGACGTACATGTAGAATTTGCACGTCCCCAGAATCTCAGGCAGCATCCCGGCGTCCTGGAGGATCCGAAGCGCCGTCCCCTTCCCCCGCTCCTCCCAGCGGTGAAACTCCTCGGGGTCCTGGAGGCCGAACGGACGAAGGCCGAAATCGAACTTCGACGCGTCGTACGCCACGGTTTCAAGGGGGTGGATATGGCACATCCCGCGGTTGCCTGTTCCGTAGCTCACGCCGAGCGTCTTCGCCGCCCTCGGATCGTGGCACGGACCTTCGAGCCCCTTGACGTGGACGGCGAACGCTTCCGATCCGCCGCCGATGCGCTCCGCGGCTCGGCGGACGCCGTCGGCGAGGATATCCCCCACTCCCTCCCGGAGCGCGATCATCCGCACGAGCTTCGGAAGCACGGAGGCGTTCCCCCAGGAGAGGTCGAGCCCCCGCGTCATCTCCGGCGTGAGGAGTCCCTTCTCGGCGCACTCCATCAGGAAGCCGATGGCCCCTCCCGTGGAGATCGTGTCGATTCCCAACTCGTTGCAGAGGTAGCCGCAGTGGACCGCGCAGTCGACGTCCTCGTTGAGCATGTACGCGGTGAACGAGCCTATCGTCTCGTACTCGCCGCCGTCGTGCTCGGGCGTCTTCCACTTTCCGTCCTTCACATGCACCTTTCTGCCGCACTTCATCGGGCACCCCTTGTAGCACCCTGTTCCGCCTGTGAAGTTTTCCTCCACGAAATGAGAGGCGATCTGCGCACCCTTCCCCCAGGAGTTCGACTGCCAGTTCTTCGTCGGGAGGTCCCCCATCGCGTCGCAGGCCTCGTATCCGCCCATCGTTCCGAGCTCGGTGAAACCGTAGGTGTTGGGACTCTCCTTCACGATGCGATGCGCCTCGCGGACGGCCTTCATGTACCCCGCCGCGTCCGCGGGGACCACCTTCCCGCTCCCTTTGACCGAAACTGCGAGCACGTTTTTGGACCCGAGGACGGCCCCGCAGCCGACACGGCCCGCAGCCCGATGCCCGACCATAACGGAGGCGAACAGCACAAGGCGCTCTCCGCCCGGACCGATGACGAGCGAATCGTATTCCGAATAGCCGCTTTCCTTCAGCAGCGCATTTTTCTCCAGCACCGTCCTGCCTTTCAGATGTTCCGCGCTTTCGAGCTCTGCCCGACCGTCCGTGATGACGAGGTGGACGGGGCGTTCCGCTCTTCCGGAGAGAACGACGAAGTCGTAGCCCGCCTTCTTCAGCGTTCCCCCCATGTCGCACCCGACCCTGGCTTCGGCCCATCCTCCAGTCAACGGCGACTTGCAGCAGAAGGAGAGGCTTCCCCCTCCCGGCACGAGATTGTCCGTCAGCGGCCCCGTCGCGAGGATGAAAAGATTGTCGGGCCCCAGAGGATCGGTTCCCGCCTCCAGTTCATCGTACAGAATGCGGGCGGCGTACCCCGTCCCTCCCAGGAACGGACGCAACTTCTCCTCCGTCGGCAGCTCCGTCGAAACAGCTCCGGAGGAGAGGTCGACGCGCAGTATCTTTCCGGCATATCCGGCAAGCATACCCATTCAATCGTCTCCCTTCTTCTCTCGTTTTTCCATCTTCCTACCATACCACACGACGGGCGGAGAGACACCCCGCCCGTCGTTTTTATACACTCCGCGTCGAAAGAACAGGCATCCCTTCCGGCCCGCCTGTCGGGTTCCTCATGTTTTGCCCCGCCGCTCCTTCGGCCGATGGACGTAGACGCTGCACGGCGCCTGCGCCACCACCTTCGCGGCCACGCTCCCGAGGAAGAAGCGCTGCATCGGACTCAACCCCCTGTGGCCGATCATGATCATATCGGCGTCCTGCTCCTCGGCAAAACGGACGATCTGCTCATAGACCTTGCCGGAACGCACGGAAACGGACATTCTGGGGATTTTCATCCCCGCCGCTTCCATCCGGTCTTCGATGAACTTCCTGAATTCCGCCGTTACCTTCTCGTCGGACGGGGGAAGCACCACCTCCCCCTCGCCGTAGAAGACGGGCTCGTGTTCCATGACGGTGATCACATGAAGGAAGAGCATGTTCGCGTCATGCTCCCTGTTCGCGTAGTATACGGCGTAGTCCACGACCCCTTTGCTGGTATCGCTGCCGTCGATGGGCACCACAACTTTTTTCATTCGCAACCCCTCCTTTACGCCCGTTTCGGGCATCCGAACTCCAGTCCCGTCAGCGCCGGAAGGTCTTGGACAGAGTATATCATCATACTCTCTATTCAGTCAATTTTCCCGCGCATTCCTCGGGATTCAGCGCCGACAAAGGCTTCTTCCGCATACGGCGTCATTCTCCCCCGACAATCCGCTCCGATGCACATTTCCCCCCCTTGACAAATCGCAATACGTCCCTACAATAGTGCATCAATACCGCTCTGCGGAAAAATCATCGAGGAAGGGAGACGGTCGTCGTGACGAAGAGCGCTGTACGCATGTATGCATCCCTGACGGACGGAGTGTTCGCGTTTACCCGCGGCCTGTGGCTTTATTACGCCACCGGCCGGTCTTCGCGTAGAGATCCGTCTTCGGCTTCTTCATATCCGGCCTCTCCGGGAGCAGCGCACCGATAGGACGAGGCGGATACAAAGAAAGGGACATACGCCGGAACCGGGTTTCTACACCCGGTTCCGGCTTTTTTATTTTCCGGGCTGAACGAATGTGAAAAGGGGGAAGGAATCATGATGGTGGTCGAAATGGCGGAGGGCAGCACGCGGCGGGATCTCGACAGAGTATGCGAATCGATGGCGGGCGGCGGGCGGAGTTATAAGGTCGCGGCCGGAAGAGGGGGCGCCTATGTCATGTCGGCCGACGTCGCGTGCGGAGAGGAATCCGCGCCTTTCCGGGCGTTCCCCGGTGTGCGGAGCGTGAGCGTGACGACATGCTGCCACCCTCTCGCGAGCAGGGAGATCGGCGGGGAATCCCGTCCGATGGAGCTCGCCCGGGGACTTTGGATCGGCGACGGAGAACCGCTCGTCATGGCGGGTCCCTGCGCGGTGGAGAGCAGAAAACAGCTTCTTGCGACGGCGGAGGGGGTGCAACAGGCGGGAGCGCGCGTCCTGAGGGGCGGCGCCTTCAAACCCCGCTCGCACCCCTACGCTTTCCAGGGGCTGGGGAGCGAGGGGATCGCGCTGCTGAAGGAGGCGCGTGCAACCACAGGAATGCCGGTGGTGACCGAGGTCATGTCCTCCGAGGAAGCGGAGTGGGTCGCGCCGCACATCGACATTCTCCAGGTGGGCGCCCGGAACATGCAGAATTTCTCCCTGCTGAGGACGCTCGGAGAGCTGGACAGGCCGGTACTGCTGAAACGCGGAATGTGCGCCACCGTCGAGGAGTGGCTCCAGGCGGCGGAGTATATCCTCGCCGGAGGAAACGAGCGCGTGATCCTCTGCGAACGCGGGATCCGCAGCTTCGACAAGAACACCCGCAACACCCTCGACCTGAGCGTCGTCCCTCTGCTCAAGTCCATGACGCACCTTCCGGTCGTCGTGGACCCCAGCCACGCCACCGGCAGATGGGAGCTCGTCGCGCCGATGAGCCTCGCGGCGCTCGCCGCGGGCGCGGACGGCCTCGTCGTCGAGGTGCACTGCGACCCTGCGGAGGCATTGTGCGACGGGCCGCAGTCGCTGACTCTGGACGACTTCGCGCATCTGATGACGCGGGCGTCGAAAATGTTCCATGCGCTCAACGAGGAGGAGCCGTCATGGCGCATGCCGATCGCCAGATGAGAACGGCGCTTTTGGAAGAGACGCACGACGCGCTTCTCCAGGGGCACGGAGCTTTTCCCACGAGCGTCGTGGTCGGCGAGGGGCTGCTCTCGCGCCTGGCGGACTTCACGGGAAGCGAAGAGACGCCGTTCGTCGTCGCGGACGGGATTACCGGACCGCTCTTCGCGGAATTCCTTGGAGCGCGGAGGGGATACTTCACGCTCCCCCGCGGCGAGGAGGGGAAAAACCTCGAAAACCTCTCCGCTATCTACGCCGCCCTCGCC
>LVBO01000189.1 GCA_001604435.1 Synergistales bacterium Syner_01 | reverse complement strand
TTTTTTTTATTTTTTGGAAGGAGAGAGCGTGCGTGAAAGAAAAAATTGGAAGATCCCGGCCGGCGATATGCTTCTTGTTCTTAATGACGGCGATTCTGTTCGGAGCGTATCCTGTAGCGGCCGCGGATCCTCTGGTCGCAGCGCTTGATGTGGAGGGGAACGATCATGTCGTCTCCCAGCATATTTTGGGGGTAGTCCGGACCGCGGTGGGAGAGCCGCTCAGCCGCGAGCAGCTTCAGAGCGACGTCGAAGCCATCTATGGTTTGGGTTTCTTCTCTTTCGTCGATATCAATCTTTACAGTATCGCGGGAGGAGTCGGCGTTACCTTCATCGTGCGTGAAAATCCCGTCGTGGAGAGCGTTTCTTTCTCAGGAAACGAGATTTACAGCGACGAGGAACTCCTGAAGCTCGTCTTCACGACTCCGGGCAATGTGTTCAACAGGGTCTTCTTCCGCCACGACCTCGACCGAATCCAGGAGAAATACCACAAGGACGGCTACGTGATGGTCAAGATCGCGGATGTCCAGGTCCTCGACGGGAACGTGAGCGTCCAGGTAGTGGAGCCCAAGGTGGGAAACATTATCATCCAGGGCAACCGTAAAACGAAGACGAACGTCATCGCCCGCGAGATCAAGATGCAGCGGGGAGACCCTTTCAACGCGACCATCCTCAGGCATTCCATCAACAAATTGCAGGGCAAGGGGTATTTCGAGGATGTCAACGTGGGGTTCGAGCCCGGAGAGACTCCGAATGAGACGGACATTATTCTTACTGTTATCGAACAGAAGACCGGGAAAGTCGGACTCTCGGTAAGCCACGGAACGGAAAGCGGCTGGTCGGGAGGACTGACCTACACCGATACGAACTGGAAGGGGCTTGGTCATATCGGAGAGGTGGGTTTTGAGACGGGTGATAACGAGCAGTACTGGATATCATACTCCGAACCGTATATGGACTCCAAGCATTACGCTTGGAAGGTGGGGCTTGCGAGACGCAAATGGGAGGATCGCTACTACTACAGACGTGGTGTAAAACAGCTCAAGTACGATGAGGAGTTGAAAAACATCTACGTTGGTGCGGGGAAAAAATTCGGCAAGGACGAAAAATACAGCTGGTTTCTGACTTTGGACTGGCGCGATATCGATGCCTACAATATCAGGGAACAGGTAGGCGTGGACGATCTGACGCGCGGCAAGATTTTTTCCGTTCTGGGTACTGTAACGCGCAATAATACGGACCCCTATCTCAGCTATCTCAAGGGAGATGTCATCGACCTGAATGTTGAACAGGCGATGGAAGTTCTCGGTGGAGAACACAACTTTACCAAGTATTGGTTGCAGGCTCGGTATTATACGCCGATCAAGGGGCTTGACGATCTTCTGAACCGGCAGCTCAGTATGGACCCGGACAACCCCGCCGTTTTCGCCGCGAGAATGCGTATCGGTTTTTCGTCGGGCGCCTTGCCGACCGCCAGCCTCTACTCGCTCGGCGGTTCGAGCACGCTCAGAGGCTATGACGGCGGCGAGTACGAGGGAACGAAGATGTTTCTCGCGAACCTTGAACTGCGTGTTCCGATCGAGAAAGCATTCGGCTTGGTCCTCTTCTACGATACCGGCAACGCATGGCTCGACGAGAGCATGAACTTTTCCGACCTTCATGATGCTTGGGGAATCGGCGTCAGGGTAAAGACTCCCTTGGGGAATTTCCGGCTCGACCATGCCACGGGAGAAAACGAGTCCCGCACGCACTTCGGTTTTGGAGAAATGTTCTAGAGCGCCCGAGAGGGGCGCCGGAGTGCATCTTGAGGCTTGGAATACCGCATTGAAGGGCTTCTGCAAGGGCTGCGTCCATTTTTCGCTTGCCGCGGCCCTTGTTTTCCTTCTCCCCTGCGGAGCGTATACGTATACCGGGGACATCCGTGTCGAAGGCGCCCCCTTCTGGCTTCGCCCAAGCGTCGAAAGGAGCCTGCGTTCCGTATGGAACGAGATTGGTCACCGTTCCGGATTCTCGGGGGAAGAGCGCCGCGCACTCCTCTCCGTGGTTGCGGAGAGGATTTTCGTTGGTTACTCTTCCTCGGTTTCTCTCTCCGACTCCGGCGTGCTCGTCGCCCTATCCCCTGTATCGCCCGTTGCGTGGGCTGTGGAGATCAAGCCTCCGTCGCTTTCCGCTCCGGCCGAAGAGTGGTTCGCCGAGAGCACTGGAGAACTCGCCGGAACTCTGTCCCGTATGCTTGGACTTCTCCCCGTGGAGGCGCTTTCTTGGGCGGATGTCGCGTTAAAGGAAGCGATAGAAGATGTGTGCGCCCCTCTCCTTCCGGGATGGAGCCCGTCGCTTCTCGTACGACTCGAGGGAGGACGTATTGCGAGCGGTTCGTATAGGAAGGACGAAAAGTGGATTCTCCAGATTTCTTTTTCACCCAAGCCGCCTCTGGTACTGGCTATCGTTCCGTCCATCTCTTCCGCCACGCTGCCCGTGGCTTTCCGTTCCGATCTGAGGGAAAAGATACTGAGGACGCTTGCTCCGGTTGTCGGTCTGCCGATAGAGTGGGCGGCGAAAAACAAGCTCCGTATCGAGGCTCTCGCCGCGGAGGCGCTGCTCGATACCAATACGGTGTCGAATGCCCGGGCGACGGTCGATGTTTCTTTCTCCCCCGAACAGCTTTCCCCGGTGAAAGCGGAAGTGGAAAGCCCGAGATACTCTATCCGGGCGTGGATTGCGGCGTATGCCGGAGCGGACGGCAAATATCCGGAGATAGGCCTTCATCTGGGAAGAAACGCGCTCCCCGTCTCCATGTGGGATATGGAACTTTATGGCGAGTGGATACTCTCGGCAAACGATTTCTCCCTGGAAAGCAGATGGGGGGCGCGCTGGAGTCCGTGGAAGCACATCCTCGTGGGGGCGGAAGTGTCGTTTCCCGGCAATGTTCTCTGGTATCGTCTCTCGGTGGCCGGCGGTTCCCGCTCTCCTTATTTTTGGTGGCGTCTGAGCGAGGACGGCGATTCCATGGTTGGTGTGGGGTACCGTCTCGACGAGAGGATCTCGCTGGAGCTTCATTACGATGAACGAACGGAAGATAAACTGACGCTGAAAGCGATCAGCGATCTGTAGACCGAGAAATTCGTTTCGAACGGAGGACGTGGAATGGAAGAAATCTGGACTCTTCGATCTCTTGCGGAGAGAGTCGAAGGCAGAGTGATCGGAGATGCGGCACGCCTTGTGGAAGGCGTGGCCTCTCCTTCGAAGGCGCGCAGGGGAGAGATCGTCTGCCTCTGGAGTGCCCCCGATGCAGCTTCCGGACAAAGAACGGGCGCTCTTGAGTCCGCGCATGCACAAGAAAGAGCTTCTGAAGGTGTTCTTTATCTTGCTGCGCCGGAGTTTTTCGAGCATCACCCCGGAACGTCCGGAGTTGCCGTCGAGCATCCGAAGAAGCTGTTCCCTCTCGTACTCTCTCTCTTTTCGCGCTCTCGTCGTACGGAAAACCAGTGCGGAATCCATCCGACGGCGGTCGTGTCATCGGAAGCGCGCGTCGCTCCATCGGCCTGGATCGGCCCTCTGTGCATCGTCGAGGCAGGGGCGGTCGTCGAGGAACGCGCTCTGTTGCATGGACGTGTTTTTATCGGCCGGGACTGTTTCGTGGGCGCGGAGACCGTCATCGAACCGGGAGCGGTACTTTTTGAAAGCGTGCGGACGGGACGCCGTTGCCTGGTTCACTCAAATGCCGTTCTCGGGTGCGACGGATTCGGAATCGTCCCTTCCGAAGGAGACGCGCCGCCCGAGAAGACTCCTCAACTCGGCGGCGTCGTGCTCGGCGACGATGTGGAACTCGGCGTCTGCACCGCGGTCGACAGAGGAACGCTCGACGATACCGTGATCGAGAGCGGCACGAAGGTGGATAATCATGTCCACATCGCCCATAATGTCCGTATAGGTAGAAACTGCATCATTGTCGCCATGACGGGAATCGCCGGCAGCGCGGTCCTCGAGGACAACGTGATCATGGCGGCCGGCAGCGGAGTGAAAGAGCATACGCGGATAGGGAAGGGCGCCACCGTGGCGGCGAAAGGCGGAGCGATCAAGGATGTTCCGCCGGGAGAAATCGTCTCGGGTTTTCCGGCTCGCCCCCACAGGGAGAACTTCAGGGTGCAGGCGGCGTTGCAGCGCCTTCCGGAAACGCTCTCCCGCGTAAAAAAACTCGAGAAACGTCTCGAC
>LVBO01000668.1 GCA_001604435.1 Synergistales bacterium Syner_01 | reverse complement strand
CGCATATTCTCATGCTTCGCATAATTCCCGTTATGTAAAGATTTACATAAGGGCAAATCCACCCTCGGGCGCACCATACTCCGCCTGCTGGATCCGACGGAGGGACAAGTGCTTTTCAAAGGGGAGAATATCCTGCACTTCGGCCGCGCAAAGATGAAGGAGATGCGTCGGAAGATGCAGATCATCTTCCAGGATCCCTACTCGAGCATCAACCCCAGGATGTCGGTAGCGGAGATCATCGCCGAATTCATGATCGTGCACAAGACGCACCCCGGCAAGAAGGCGGCGTTTCAGCGCGCGGCGGAGCTGATGGATACCGTGGGACTCGCGCGGCGCTACGCCAACGTCTATCCTCACGAACTCGACGGGGGCCGCAGACAGCGTATCGGCATAGCGCGGGCGCTCTCGCTCGACCCGGAGTTCATCGTCTGCGACGAACCCGTCTCCGCCCTCGACGTGTCCATTCAAGCGCAGATTCTCAATCTGCTGATGGACATCCAGGAGGACAGGGGACTGACCTACATGTTCATCACGCACGATCTTTCAGTCGTTAAGCACATCTCGGACGAGATCGTGGTGATGTACCTCGGGCAGTGCGTGGAACACGCGACTTCGGACGCCCTGTTCGAAAACCCCCTGCACCCGTACACAAAGGCGCTCCTATCCGCGATTCCGGAGCCGGATATCTCGATGCGCACCAAGGAGATCAAGATCATCAAGGGAGAGATCACGAGCCCGGTCAATCCCGCGCCGGGATGCCGCTTCGCGGCGAGATGCGAACACACGATGGACGTCTGCCGGAAGGAAACGCCGCCGCTTCTGCTTCGGAACGCCGCTTCCCGTCCGGGAGAAACATCCGGCGGGAGGCATTTCGTCGCGTGTCACCTGTACTGCGGCGAAAACTCTCCGACATAAAAACAGGAAGTTAATCGAAAATTTTTACCGCATTATAACAGTTAGAGAAGGCAACACAAAAAAATAAAGGGAGGGGGGAGGATGAACCCCCTCCCGCTTTTTGAGTTGCAAGAAGGACGCGCTTGTACTCTCCGCTGGAACACTTTGAATACTTGCGCACGCCATCCATCTCTGGAATCGTGTTGACCTCCATGCGGCGGAAGTAGTGCGCCGCGAAGATACCCGCGAGGATCCCCGCCGTTCCACAGGCCGCGTTGTACCACCCGGCCGAGAGCCCCGCTTTATACGCGTGCTCCGCCACGCCGACCGTCGACGCTCCCCCGATGGCAAGACCGGCGAGCATCGCCGCCACCACGATCATCGGCAGGTTCCGCCCGGCGAGAAGATACTGAAGCGCGCCGCCCTTTCCCTGCTGGATCTGCTTCGTCGCATACCATGAAATACCGTATAAAACCAGAATATATGCCACCAGAATACAAAGCTGCATCGACATTGACCTTCCTCCTTTGGAAAAAGAAATTTCCCAGTAGTATAATATTTTGCGGCAACATGGAAAGAAGGTGTTCGGCTTTTCGTTCATTCTCGAAGGCGCTTCCGATTCCTGGAGAACGAGATAATCGCGAAGATGCGGCTGTTGCGTCGTTCGGCAACCTCCGCATCTTCGCGATCACTCTTTTCGGTCGATCGTTTCTTATCGGGTCATTGTGAACGAGTCGAACACTTCTCCGACCTGGACGCTTCCATTTCCGTCGGCGCTGGCTCTGATGCCTTTCCCCTCCATCTTCCCGTCGGCCACCGAGACGAGCATGAAGGAGCGATGCCGATTGTTCTCCACTACAGGCGCATTTCCGCTGAAATGAAGAGGATCGTTCTCTTCACGATAGTTGTTTCCGATAGTTGCCGCCTCGATATAGTTCACGCCGTTGATGAGATAGCGCTCGTACACGTGGGAGTGACCGAAGTTGACGGCGTTGACTCCATGCTTTTCGTACAAGGGGCGAAGAACGTTCCAGGCGTGGTCTCCGTAGGGGTAGACGGCCATGGCGGGATTGACGGGAGAGAGAAGAGGCTCGGACATCGGGATCCAGACCTCGGCTCCCCTGTTCAGCATGTGCCAATGCTGCACTACCCACGTCAACGGGCTCGACTTCTGCTCGAGATCCTTCTCAAGCCACTTGACCTGAGGGCTTTCGGGGGAGATGTCGTCGAAGAGGATCCAGCCCGGAGCTTCGTAGCC
>LVBO01000188.1 GCA_001604435.1 Synergistales bacterium Syner_01 | reverse complement strand
GGATTCATTGTCGTTCACAATGATTCCGGCGGTGATGTGCATGGCCGAAACAAGCATCATCCCTTCGCGGATGCCGCTCCGTCCCAGAATGTCCTGGAGCGCCGGGGTGATGTGCACCAGTTCCTTGCGTTTCTTTGTCTCGAACCAGAGGTATTCCGTATGGCTTTTCATACTGATCTCTCCTTCGCGATGGTGGCGGTACGGGGAATATGGTAGCATACTCTTTTACCGACGACCCGTTTTGTGCTCTATCTTGAAAAGGAAGAAATGCGCCGCTGACCGAAGGGACGGCCGAAGCGGAGGATTGGAAGGAGATGACGAAATGACCGCAGATGGCGACGAAAAACTCTACGACGGCGCCGCCGCAACGTGGCGTCAAGACGCGGGCATGCTGAGGTCCGTGCTCGACGTCATCCCCGATATTATCGCCGTACAGAGTCCCCAGCTGGAAATTCTCTTTTACAACAAGGCGGGGCTCGATTTTCTGCAGGCGTCTTCAGAGGGAACGATCGGAAGGAGCTGTTACTCGCTCCTTGGGAGAAAAACACCCTGCGAGGACTGTCTCTCGATCAAGGCTGTCGGTACGGGAAACGCGCAGGAGGGAGAAAAATACATACCGGAGTTGGATGTATGGTTCGAGGTGCGCGCTATTCCGGTAAAGGATGACGCTGGAAACGTCCGGTGCGTCGTGGAACAGCTCCGCGACTGCACCGCGAGAAAACGGAACGAGGAGCGCCTCGCGCGCGTTCTCGAAGAGCTTGAAGCGAAGAACGCGGAACTTGCCGAGGCGAGCGCGACGGCCCGTATGCTCGCGCTCCGGGCCGAGGAATCCAGCCGGGCGAAGAGCGCTTTTTGGCGAACATGAGTCACGAAATACGCACGCCCATGAACGGAATCCTCGGCATGGTCGAACTCCTGCTGGACACGGGGCTCTCCATGGAACAGCGAGATTTCGGAGAGACGATCAGCAGTAGCGCCGACCACCTGATGGAGCTGCTCGACAACCTGCTGGACTTCTCGAAGATCGAGGCGGAGCGGCTGACGCTGGAAAGCGCCCCGTTCAATCTCCAGGAGCTCGTCGAGGACCTGACGGTACAGACTGCGGTGAAAGGACGGGAGAAGAACCTCGAGGTCTACGCCGTCGTCGAACCCGACGTTCCGGCGTTCTTCCGCGGGGATGCTTCCCGCCTTCGGCAGGTGCTAGGAAACCTGCTTTCGAACGCGGTGAAGTTCACCGATACCGGCGAAATATCACTTACCGTCTCCCTTGTCGAAGACGGTCTTCTCAGGACGTTTCTTCGTTTCGAGGTGGAGGATACCGGTCTCGGCGTCCCCGAGGAGAAGAGGTCGATCCTGTTCAAACCGTTCTCCCAGGTTGACGCCTCCATCACCAGGCGTTTCGGCGGAACGGGGCTCGGCCTCGCCATTTCGAAGGGGCTTGTTGAACTTATGGGGGGGAGCATCGGCATGAAGGACGCTCCGTCCGGAGGCGCTCTTTTTGGGTTTGAAATCCCCCTCGACAGGATCGACCACGGCGACCTCGAGGATCTCCCTGTCGATCCGAATCTCATGAATACCTCCGTCCTGCTTGCCGGAGGGACGCCGGGATGGCGACGCTCGGTGGCGGCGCACCTGGAGCGCTGGCTCTGTTCCGCGACGTCGGCGGAACTTGAAAAGGTCGAAGAAGATCTCGCCCGGGCTTTGGATGCCGGACGCCCGTTCTCCGTCGTGCTTGTCGACGGGAGCACGCTCGCGGAGGGGAGTCCGTTCTCACCCCGCGCACTTCCGGAGAGGCTCCGCGTCTCCTCGTCGTTCTACCTGCTCGACTACCCCGCCAGACGATGGGGGCGGGCGGCCCTCACCACCGCGGGGTACGTCGAATTTCTGCCGAAACCTGTCAAGAGAAGCGCCTTGAAGAACCTTCTTCTCTCCGGCGCCGACAGGGTATCCGCCGAGCATACGGCGGCGGCGGCCGTATGGAAGGCGAAAGTTCTTCTTGTCGAGGACAGCGAAGTCAACCGAAAGGTCGCCTCCGTCATGTTGCGGCGGCTTGGATGTTCGGTCGCGGCGGCGCATGACGGATTCGAAGCGCTCGACCTTCTGCGCCGCGAGACATTCGACTTGGTCTTCATGGATGTCCAGATGCCCGTTCTCGACGGCATCGACGCAGTGAAACGGATACGGAGCGGGTACGGGGAAATCGGACGTCCGGACATTCCGGTGATTGCGATGACCGCACGCGCACTGCCAGGCGACAGGGAGGAGTGTTTCGCGGCGGGGATGGACGACTATATCGCCAAGCCGGTGAAGATGAATGTGTTGGAAGAAATGCTCAAGAAGTGGCTGCCCGGAGGTGAAGCACAGTGAACAGCGGAGAACGCCGGATTCGCATCCGGGAGCAACTCGCGATCGCCGGAGGGCCGGTCAAGGGGGCGATGCTCGCATCGCTCTTTTCCGTGAGTCGCCAGATCGTCGTGCAGGATATCGCGGTTCTGCGGGCGGAGGGGGCGAGCATCGTCGCCACTCCTCAGGGGTACCTTCTCCTGCCGGGAAGGGTATCCGGAATGCTGACGAAAACAGTGGTGACCAGGCACAACGACAGCGCGTCGATGGAGGATGAGCTTCGTATCATGGTCGACCGGGGAGCGAGGGTGCTCAACGTCATCGTCGAACACCCTCTCTACGGAGAGATCGCGGGAAACTTGATGATCTTCACCCGGAGCGATGTGGACCGATTCATGGAAAAGATGCGCGAGAGCGACGGAGAACCTCTTTCCACGCTCACGGGAGGGGTGCATCTGCATACCCTCGAAGTTCCCGACGAAACCACATGGAGCTCGGTTCTCGGCGGCCTGAGAGAAAAGAACTACTTGCTCGAAGAGAAATAAAGGTGTATGCTTTGTCAGGTGTAAATACAGCTGACAAGGGTGGTGCTTGCAATGAACGAATCCGTCTCTTCCACTGAAGGCGCGGGCAGGGAGATTCCCTTCCGCGGATACCTCGTCAAGGTGTCCAACGGTATGGCGCTGGGACTCTTCGCCTCGCTGATCATCGGCCTGATTCTCAGGCAGGCGGGAGGACTTCTCTCCATGCCCTCGGTGGAGATGTTCGGAAGGATCGCCCAGCTCCTCATGGGGCCGGCGATCGGCGCCGGGGTCGCGTTCGCGCTGGGCGCGCCGCCTCTGGGGCTCTTTTCCTCGCTGATTGCGGGAGCCGTCGGCGCGGGAACGTTCTCCTTCGAGGGCGGCGCCGTCGGCGTGGCGATCGGCGAGCCGGTGGGAGCGCTGGTGGCCTCGCTCGCGGGTGCGGAGTTTTCCAGGCGTATCGCAGGGAAGACAGGGATAGACATCGTCGTCGTGCCTGCGGGAACGATCCTCGTCGGTGGGCTGACGGGCGTTGTTGCCGGTCCGTTCATCGCGGGGATGATGTACTGGATAGGCAACGCGATCAACGTGGCCACGACGCTGCATCCGATCCCGATGGGCATTCTCGTCTCCGTAATGATGGGCGTCGCCCTCACGCTGCCGATAAGCAGCGCGGCGCTCTCCATCTCGCTCGGTCTTTCGGGGTTGGCCGCGGGCGCGTCGACTACGGGGTGCTGCTGCCAGATGATCGGGTTCGCCGTAGCGAGCTACAGGGACAACGGCCTCGGCGGGCTTTTCTCGCAGGGGCTTGGAACCTCGATGATCCAAATTCCAAACATCATACGGAACCCGTGGATATGGATTCCGCCCACTCTTGCCTCCGCTGTTCTGGGGCCTGCCTCTACGGTGTTCTTCAGGATGGAGAACAGCCGGGTCGGCGCCGGAATGGGAACAAGCGGCCTCGTCGGGCAGGTCTCGACGCTGGAGACGATGGGCGCCGCCGGATGGCCGGGTATTCTGCTGCTCCACTTTCTCCTTCCCGCCGCGCTCTCGCTGCTCTTCGCGGAAATCCTGCGGAAGACGGGACGCATCCGCCCCGGGGATATGAAGCTGGGGAAGTAGCGGCGCTACCCCAGGCCGAGCACGCGCCGGGCGACTTCGAAGTAGAGCAGAAGGCCGAGAATGTCGACGACGGTGGTGATGAAGGGGCCCGACATGACGGCGGGGTCGATCCTGAACTTCTTCGCGATGAAGGGGAGGAGCGCGCCGACGAGGTTGCCCAGCATGACGACGCCGACGACGGAGATGGCCACGGTGAGCGCCACCCCGAAGCCCGTGCCCATCGTCCACGCCCGGAGCGAGGCCAGGGCGGCGAGGACGCTTCCGAGCAGCAGGCCGGAGAGACTCTCTTTCAGGAGGACGCCGCGCAGGTCGCTCATGCCGATCTCGCCTATGGTGAGTCCGCGGATCACGAGCGTCGCCGCTTGCGTTCCGGTGTTCCCCCCCGTATCGATCAGCAGAGGAATGAAGAAGGCGAGCGCCACCACGCTTTCGAGCGCGAAGGTGTAGCGTTCGAGGATCGTCGACGAGAAGAGCTGCGTCACGATACAGACGAGCAGCCATGTCAGCCGTTTGCGCGCGAGCATGACCACTCCCGCGTCGAGGTAGCTCTCGTCGACGGGCCGGATTCCCGCCATCCGCTCGAAGTCCTCCGTCGCCTCTTCCTGGACGATGTCGAGGATGTCGTCGAAGGTGAGTATGCCGACCAGGCGCTCCTCATTGTCCACGACGGGGAGCGTCTGGAGGTCGTAGCGGGACATCGTCTTCGCCGCTTCCTCCTGATCCGTCGAGGTGGCGACGAAGACGGGGCTGTCGTCCATGACCTCTTTCAGCGGCGTCTCGGGGGCGGAGAGGATGAGGTCCTCCAGGCTGACGGTTCCCTTCAAGCGCCGGCCGGGAGCGACGACGAAGGAAGTGTAGATCGTCTCCTTTTTCGCTGCTGTGGCCCGGATTCTCTCAATGGCCTGCGCGACGGTCATGCCCTCCTTCAGGTCGATGAACTCGGGGGTCATGATACGCCCTGCGGAGTCGAGCGGATAGTTGAGCAGCGCGTTCGCCAGCTTCCGTTCTTCGGGGGAGAGGTGCGCGAGAAGTTTCTTGACGGTTTTCGCCGGGAGTTCGTCGAAGAGCGCGGTCCTGTCGTCGTCGGACATCTCTTCGATGACGGAGGCGACCTCGGAGTCGGTGAAGTTCGCGAGCAGTTCTTCTCGCTCGGTTCCCTCCATGAACTCGAAGACTTCGATCGCGAGATCCTTCGGAAGCAACCGGAAGAGGAAGGCGCGCTCGGTTGCCGCCTTCTCCGCCAGAATTTCCGCGATGTCGGCGGGTTCCATGGTGTCCAGCAGCTCCTTGAGGCTCTTGAACTGCTTCCGTTCGAAGAGTTTGTCCACGCTCGCGAGGAATTTTTTCTGCAAATCCGTCATGATGGGCTTCTCCTCGCTATCCCAGGTGAAGGACGCGCCGAGCGACCTCGAAGTAGAGCAGGAGGCCAATAATATCGACGACTGTGGTGAGGAACGGTCCTGACATTACTGCGGGGTCTATTTTCAGTTTCTTTGCTGCAAAAGGCAGCATTGCGCCGACGATAGTTCCCAGCATGACGACGCCGACGACGGAGATGGCCACGGTGATCGCGATGCCGGCCCCCGTCCCCATCATCCACGCCCGCACCGAGGCGAGAACGGCGAGCGATCCGCCGAGGAGCAAGCCGGAGAGTATCTCCTTCGAAAGCACTTTATGAATGTCCGTCTTGATGATTTCTCCGAGGGTGAAGCCGCGGATGACGAGCGTCGCCGCCTGCGTACCGGTGTTCCCTCCCGTGCCGATGAGCATCGGAATGAAGAAGGCGAGCGCCACGGCGCTTTCGAGGGCGAAGGTGTAGCTTTGCAGGATAAAGGATGAAAAGAGCTGGGTGACGATGCAGACGAGCAGCCACGTCAACCGCTTGCGCGCGAGGGTGACGACGCCGGCTTCGAGGTAGTTCTCCTCGACGGGCTGGATACCCGCCATCCTCTCGAAGTCCTCCGTAGCCTCCTCCTGGATGACGTCGAGGATGTCGTCGAAGGTGAGTATTCCCACGAGGCGTTCTTCCTTGTCCACCACGGGGATCGTCTGGAGGTCGTAGCGCGACATGGTCTTCGCCGCCTCTTCCTGGTCGGTCGCGGTCGTGACGAAGACGGGCTGGCCGTCCATGACGTCGGTCAGCGGCGTCTCGGGAGCAGCGAGGATGAGATCCTCGAGATGGACGGTCCCCTTGAGGCGGCGTTCGGGGCTGACCACGAAGGACGTGTAGATGGTCTCCTTCTTCGCGGCGGTGGCGCGGATACGCTCCAGCGCCCTGGCGACGGTCATCCCCTCCTTCAGGTCGATGAACTCGGGGGTCATGATACGCCCCGCGGAGTCCGCGGGGTAGTTCAGCAGCGCGTTCGCCAGCTTCCGCTCCTCCGGGGAGAGGTGCGCGAGCAGCTTTTTCACCGTCTTGGCGGGGAGTTCGTCGAAGAGCGCGGTGCGGTCGTCGTCGGACATCTCCTCGATGATGGAGGCCACTTCCAAGTCGGTGAAGTTCGCGAGCAGCTCCTCGCGTTCGGTTCCCTCCATGAACTCGAAGACCTCGATCGCGAGGTCCTTCGGCAGAAGCCGGAAGAGAAACGCGCGCTCCGTGGCCGCCTTCTCCGCGAGGATCTCGGCGATATCCGCGGGTTCCATCGTGCTCAGGAGCTCCTTAAGACTTTTGAACTGCTTCCGTTCGAAGAGTTTGTCCACGCTGGCGAGGAATTTATTCTGCAAATCCATAGACGACGCCTCCTTGTCCCCTGCACGTCACGACGCCAGCATAGTCTCCTTCCGGAGAAAAACGTCCGAAAAGCGGAGTATGCGGTATTCGTTCCGAAAAAAGCGAGCTAGGGATCTCCGGTAACGAAAATCCCGGCGGGCGCCGGGATTCGGCTTACCAGAATGGAAGGCCGCTGCGGCGCCGTACTACGCGAAAAACGATCTACTTAAAGGTTGCGCTCCGCTATCCACCGAACCATCTCCTTTTTCAGGCAGCGGAAAATAATGATGCTAAAAAAGTACCACAAAATGGGAAAAATGTCGAGTCCGTGTGCCCTGCGGGCGAAGCGGGGTGATAAGAAACCGACCCCGAAGGGTCGGTTTCTTATTCGGCCCTGTTCTTCGTCTTTTTGAGGTTGCTCGAAAAAGCGGGGATCATAAGAAGCAGCGTGATGACCCAGAGGAGGATGCAGAGCGGACGCTCGAAGAAGATCATCGGAGATCCCTGCGACATGATGAGCGACTGGCCGAATCCGAGTTCCGCGATGGGCCCGAGGATAAGTCCCAGGACGAGCGCGCCGGTGGAAAATCCTCCTTTTTCGAGGAAGTATCCGGCGATGCCGAACGCGATCATCAGCCAGACGTCGAACATGTTGTTGTTGATGGCGTAGCTGCCGATGACCGAGAGGATCGCGATCCCGGGGATGAGCAGCGCGTTCGGCGTCGACGTGACGCGAGCGAAGTAGGGGGCGAGGTAGAGCCCCAGGACCAGGAAGACGATGTTCGCGATGAAGAGCGAAAGAATGAAACCGTAGGTCAGCGTTCCGTACCGGGAGAAAAGTTCCGGGCCCGGGATGAGTCCCTGGATCATCAGTCCGCCCATCAGGGCGGCGGCGACGCTGTTTCCGGGGATGCCGAGGGTGAGCAGCGGGATGAGCGAGCCTCCCACGCAGCCGTTGTTCGCGCTTTCCGCGGCGGCCACGCCCTTGGGGTTCCCTTTGCCGAACGTCTCCGGGTCTTTCGCGCTCTGTTTCGCGAAGTTGTACGAGATGAAGGAAGAGATGGTCGCCCCGGCGCCCGGCAGCATGCCGACGATGGTGCCGATGACGCCGCCTCTGCAGATCGTCCCGGACAGTCCCTTCGGGAGTTTGCTCCGTTTGATGGTCGAGAGCGCCGCGTCGATGTTCTCGGTGATGCGGGTCTCGGCGGTCAGGTCGAGAATCTGGCTGACGGAGAAGAGCCCGATGAGCGCAGGCATGAACGGAACGCCGTCGAAAAGGTCGATCTGACCGAAGGTAAACCGCATGAAGCCGGAGAGAGGGTCCATGCCGATCGTGGCGATGGACAGTCCGAAGAAGCCCGAGAGGAGCCCTTTGACCATGCTCCCCTTGGTGAGGGTGACGATGCTGGAGAGTCCCATGATGGCGAGGACGAAGTACTCGGGGGGACCGAAGCGCAGGGAGAACTTCGCAAGCGCCGGCGCCATGAGAAGGAGGGCGATCGTGGAGATGATGCCTCCCCAGAAGCTGGCCCAGGTGGCGACCGTGAGCGCCGTGCCGCCCTTGCCCTGCCGAGCCATGGGGTACCCGTCGAACGCCGTTGCCGCCGCCGCGGGGGTTCCCGGAGTGGAGAGGAGAATGGAGGAGATCGCGCCTCCGTACATGCCGCCGCAGTAGACGCCTCCCATCAGCGCGAGGCCCAGAAGAGGCGACATGCCGAAAGTGACGGGAATCAACAGGGCTACGGCCATCGTTGCGGTGAGTCCGGGCATTGCCCCTACGATGATGCCGACGATGGAGCCCGCCGAGATGACGAGCAGCACCATCGGGTCGAGAAGTGATGTGAGCGCGGGAAGAATGAATTCGGTCATGCGTTATTCACCCCATATTCCTTGAGGCGCCGGGACGCCGAGGAAGTAGACGAAGACGAGATAGACGAACGAGAGAATGACTCCCGTGCCGAGGATGATGAACAGCGGACGCCTGTACCCCAGAAGCAGCGCGAGAAACGGCATGAAAAGCGCGCTCGCGGGGAAGAATCCGAAACGCGGAATGGCGGCCCCGTAGGCGACTATGGCGACTACGGCAAAGAAAAAGCTGCGCGGAGACCGCACCCACACGACGTGCGAATCAGGAGAGGGCGTCTTCCGGAGCAGAAGGACGAGGGACAGCACCGCGAAAATTCCGGCCAGAAAAAAGACGTAACGGGCCGCATCCGCGGCCCGGTCCGGAAAACTACTCGCCCCGTAGAAGAGGGCGGCGGCGAGCCCCAATCCTCCAACCGCGAAGAGCCGGTTCATGGAAGATCGGGTCATGACAGGCCTCTCTCTACCAGGGATCCTTTTCGTAGGCCTTGTCGGTCACTTCGAGAAGCTCTCCGAGGTACGCCTTGTACTCCTCGGGGGTCAGGAAGTTCATTTGAAGCTGCTCCTTGGCGGCCTCCAGGAATTCAGGGTCGACGAGCACCTTCTCGAACGTCTCCACCAGCTTCTTGTACGCTTCGTCGGGGATGCCGGCGGGAGCCGCGAAACCTCTGGAGGAGTCGGAAATCACTTTGAATCCCAGCTCCGCGAAGGTCGGGATCTCGGCGACGTTCGGATGCCGCTTCGACGTCATCATGGCGAGGATGCGGACTTCCCCGGCCTTCATGTTGGACTCGACCTGGGAGAGGTTCATGAAGCCCATCGAAACGTGGCCGCCCATGACGGTGGCCTTTGCGTTGGAAGAGCCGGTGGAAGGCACGCTCTTTACCGTGCAGCCCGTAGCCTCGTTGAACTGGGCGAGCGCGAACGCGTCGTCGCTTCCCGGGCCCGACGTGGAACCGGTGAGAGTTCCCGGCGCGGCTTTCTCGGCGTCGATGATGTCCTGGATGCTCTGGAAGGGGCTGGAGGAGGGAACCACCAGCACGCCGGGGTCGGTGACGAGGTTGTAGAGCATCGCGAAATCGTCGAGGGTGTAGCTTGCCCGTTTGGCGGACATGTGCGCGGTAAGGTGCGGAGTATACAGGGTGCCGATGGTGTAGCCGTCCTTGCGGGCGCGGGCCAGTGCTTCAAAGCCTCTCTGTCCGCCCGCTCCGTCGATATTGTTGATGACGAACGGCTGGGGGAAATACTTCTCCGCGAACTTGGCGAAGAGCCGAGCCATCGTGTCGGTACCGCCTCCGGCGTTGGAAGCGACGATGATGGTCACCGGTTTGGTAGGATACTCCGCGGCAAAGGCCGCGGACGCTCCAAGGACGATGCAGAACGCAAGGACAAGCGGAAGAGCTCTTTTCATGTTCTCGTCTCCTTTCGAATATGTGGTGCACCTGCTGTAACCGTACTGCTTGAAACAGAGGGGAAACCGCTCCACCTCCTTTCAATCGGAAACAACGACGGGAAGGCTCAGTGCGGGAAGCCGTTCTCCTCGATCTTCGCCTGAAGAGCCTTTTTCTTCGCTTCGATGAGGGGTTTCAATCGCTCTCCCTTCACCATGAAGAAGACCCTTTCCGCAACATTGGTCGCGTGGTCGCCTATACGGGCCAGGTGACGAGCGACCCAGAGCAGCCCCGCGGCGCACTGGGCGGTCGCCTGGTCGCCCTCCGGCTTTTTCCCCAGGATGTCGATGAGTTCGTCGAAGATGCAGTCGTACAATGCGTCCAGCTCCTCGTCCCTCATGCAGATCGCCTCGGCGAGAAGCGTATCGTTCTCCTCGAACGCCTTGAGCGAGTCGGCCACCATTTCCGTCGCAATGACTTTCATCTTCGGTATGTCAACGAGCGGTTTCAGCAGCGGGTACCGGTTGAGCACCTTCGCCTTCTTGGCGATATTGACGCCTTGGTCGCCGATGCGCTCCAGGTCGGTGATGATCTTCAAAACCGCGAAGACGAAGCGGAGGTCTTCGCGGACAGGCTGGCGCATGGCGATCGAGCACAGACATTCATGGTCGATCGTCGCCTCCAGGTCGTCTATGGCGTCGTCCTCCTCGATGACTCTCTCCGCAAGCGCGTCGTCGCGCTCTTCGAGCGACTGGACGGCGAGCCTGAAGGCTTCGCTCGCCATGCTCCCCATCTCGCGGACCATGGCGAGAATCTTTTCTCTGTCACCCGAATAGAGAAGGGATTCGACCTTCCCGTTCTTTTTTCCGAACACACTCCACCCCTCCTCAGAAAACAGTGGCTATCCCGTTGCATTTTCCGGTGAATAGGAACACTCTCCTCCGGCCGAGGAAATGAATGGAAAGTGTCAACAGGGGCAACCTTATTGTAACGATAATGTTACAGGATACGATATGCTTTCCCGAAAGTCAATTCCGAGGAAGCGGCCGTGCGCCCCTGGTCAACGATTTTTTGCAAAAAACGTTTTCCGCGCGGCGAATCTGCTATCATACGTTCCAGGAAGTACGACACTTTTTCCCGGAGGAGAGAAGGATTATGGAAAAAACATTTGTTCGCTGCATCATCCGCGGAGAGGAGCGGCGGGGCCTGGTCGCCGACGGCGCGGTGTACGCCTTGAATGCTCCCATGGGGGACGGAGCGGAGCCCGGGGTGCGCCTCGGAACCCTTGACGAGGTCGAGCGTTACCTCCCTCCGACTTCGCCGACGAAGGTCGTCGCGGTCGGGTTGAACTACAGGGATCATGCAACGGAGGTGGGGCTTCCGATACCCGAGGAGCCGCTCCTCTTCCTCAAGCCCCCGACGAGCGTCGTGGGCCACGGCGAGCCTGTTATCTACCCCGGAGTGATGACCAAGCGGGTGGATTACGAGGCCGAACTCGGTATCGTCATCGGCAAGAGATGCAGGAGCGTGCCGCCGGAGGATGCGCTCGGCTACGTTTTGGGGTACACGTGCGCGAACGACGTGACCGCGCGGGACCTTCAGTCGAAGGACGGACAGTGGACGCGGTCGAAGTCCTTCGATACTTTTTGCCCGCTCGGGCCGTTCGTCGTTTCCGGGGTCGATCCGTCGGACCTGGAGATTAAAATGCTGGTGAACGGGAAGGTCGTCCAGCACTCCCGCACGAGCAACTTCATCTTTCCGGTACCGTTGCTCGTCAGCCACATCTCGCACGTGATGACGCTGGAACCCGGCGATGTGATCATTACAGGCACTCCGGCGGGAATCGGGCCGGTGAAGAAAGGCGACTTGATGCGCGTCGAGATCGAACGCCTGGGCGCGCTGGAGAACCGGGTCGAGTAGTTTGCCTCGGAATACCGCGCAAAAAGGGGGACCGCGTTCCG
Organism: Synergistales bacterium Syner_01; assembly: GCA_001604435.1. Classification (GTDB taxonomy): domain Bacteria; phylum Synergistota; class Synergistia; order Synergistales; family Aminobacteriaceae; genus JAAYLU01. The sequence goes on along the minus strand of LVBO01000188.1, from coordinate 113 downwards.
CACGCGTTCCCCCTTTTCGTCTGCGGACGTAGAAACGTCCGAACATTCATATGAATGGCGGAGGGCAGAGGATTCGAACCCCTGGGGCTTGCGCCCAGTTGATTTCAAGTCAA
>LVBO01000187.1 GCA_001604435.1 Synergistales bacterium Syner_01 | reverse complement strand
AAGTGACGCTCATACACGCAGCTCAGGGGGCATTGATTTTTGTCGCTATCCTCGTAGACCGTTTTAGAATCGCCCTCCGGGCAAAGCTGCTTCGCGACGAACAGCTCCGAAAACTCAAGGGAGCGAAAGGATGATGGAGAAAAATCGGAAGGAGGAAGTCGTATTCGTTGGACTCTACGAAAAACACATTAAATTGAGGAGGAATCCGTGTGAACCGTTCATTTTGTAAAGTGATTCTTGCGCTTCTGACGCTCCTTTTTTCAACTGTTTCATGTGCTTCGGAAAAGCGGATTACCATCGGTATGATCATCAAGGAACCCTCGGCGCCGTACATCCAGGCTTTTATGAAAGCAGCGGAAGAAACCGCCGCTTCCCTCGGCGTGAATATCATGATTCGCGACGGGGAAGCCGACTCCATGAAGATCATGGAAATTATCGATACCTTTTTGATACAGGGAATCGACGCGTTCATCCTCGGCGGCGCTGTCGACCTGCGCGCGCTTGTGCCTGGAATAGTGCGCCTCAACGAGTCGGAAGTCCCCGTGGCTGCTCTGGATACTTCTCCTGAAGGGGGTGTCGTCGACTTCTTTCTCTCCTTCGACCTCGCGCAATCAAGCGCTCGCGCCGCGGAGCTTTTCGTCGAGGGGATCAAGTCCAGAAATCACGGAGAAATACCCGACGGCGTCGTTCTGGAGATCCTGGGCGACAAGGCGGATATGTTCAGCCACGCCTGCACCGAAGGATTCGACTCCGTGCTGTCGAAGTACCCGCAGCTTGAAATCGCTCAAGGAGAGGGAAAGTGGAATAATACCGACTCCCACGCGGTGACTTCCGATCTGTTGACGCGTTTTGGTAAACGGGTTGTTGGAATTTATGTGCAAACCCCTGATATAATGGGTCCCGGTGTCGTTGCGGCTATTGAAGCCGCCGGTTTGAACGCGGCAGACTACGGCATCTGCGGGATCTGCATCGGTCCCGAGGGGATCGATCTCATTAAAAAGGGGAAGATGCTTGGCGCTGTCGCTCAGCCCGCCTACGATTCGGCCGCTTTGGCCGTGAGGTTTCTAGTGGACAAGCTGAGAGGAAATCCCGTCCCGCAGATAGGAGATACGCTGACGGAAGACGGCGCTCTCTGGTCTCCCGCAAAAGTAATAAAGAACCCTTGGGCGGAAGACGGAGCGTTTATCGTACTCCAAGGGCCGCTTGTCCCTTCCGAAGCGCACCCGGACGACCCTCGTTTGTGGGAGAATATGCTGACGAAGTAACCGGCTTCCGAGAGAGGAGGCTACGAACCAAAAAATGAACGGAGGGATATCGATGTACGGGAAAAAGAGAGTTGCGAGCGTTGTCGGCGTACTGTTGCTGTTTGTTTTTCTGATCGCGGGACAGGCCGCGGCGGGGGCGAGGCTTGATCGTGTCATGGAAACGAAGGTTTTGTGCGTGGGGACTCCGGGAGACTATCGTCCTTTCTCCATGCTCGACAAGAGTACGGGAAAATACGAGGGGCACGATATCGAGCTTGCGGAGCTTCTTGCATCGGAGCTTGGCGTGGCTGTGGAGTTTGTGCCGACGACCTGGCCGAAACTTATGGAGGATTATCTTGAAGGCAAGTTCGACGTCGCCGTCGGAGGCATTACCCGGAGCCTGGCCCGCATGCTGAGGGGAGACTTTCTTCCTCCGTACGCTCCGAACGGGAAAGTCGCCATAATCCGTAAGGAGAATATGGAGAAGTTTACCTCGCTTGAAGCTATGGACGTTCCCGAGACGACCGTGATCGTGAACCCCGGCGGAACCAACCAGAAATTCGTGGACGCAAACTTCAAGAATGCGAAGGTCGTCGTGCATCAGAACAATGCCGAGATTCCCGCAATGATCGCAGAGGGGCAAGGGGATGTGATGATCACGGAAGTGTACGAGGCTGTCGTGTACTCACGGAAGGATGAACGGCTCTACGGCGCCTTTATCGACAAACCGCTGACAAAGATCAGTTTTATGGGTTTTTTCATCCAGCAGGACGATCCCGATTTCCTGAAGATTATGCACTATCTCTGGAACGACGCGAAGCTTCGGGGAGATTTGGACGCCCTTTTCGTGAAATGGTTGAAGTAGTCGCTGGCTAATTTTTCGAAGCCATGCTATAATCCACTGCGCTGTCAACGCGCAGCATGAACGGCTGCCTGCGGGGAATCCAGTCCCGTGCGGCGGAGACCTCCGAACCCTGTCAGGCCCGGAAGGGAGCAGCAGTAAGGAGAATTCTCCGGGCGCCACGGGGAAACTGGGTTTCCCGTAGGCAGCCGTTCAGTCGTAAACTTCCTCGGAATCTTCCTCGTTCTCCGGGATCGACGGCTTCGCAGGAGAAATTTCTATGAGGGCCTCGATGAGCTTTTCGAGATTGTCGAAATCAGGCGCTTTTGCTTCGTGGACACATCTGTGGAGGTAGTTTTTCAGAATCTCGATGCACGCTTTCTGCATTGCTTTTCGAGCTGCCGAGAGTTGAAGAAGGATATCATAACATGGCTTCTCCTCAATGATCATCCTCTGAATGCCGCGGAGCTGCCCTTCTACGCGGCGAAGACGGTTCAGCATCGCCTTTCTGTCTTTTGGCAGTTTTTCAAGCTTCTCGATAAGTGAATCCTTGGCCATCGTTATGCCCCCAATCGGTTTTTTACAGTACAGTGAATACAGGGTATATGGTACTTCGAGACAGGTTGAAGGTCAACCTGTTTTTGTGGTATACTGTATTGGTCCTCATCACACACACAAACTGATGGGGCGGATGGTGCCGTTTTAATAAACGGTTTCCGCTTCGCTAGATGTTTGTGGAGGGAAAACCAACAATTTCAGGAGGGGTTATTTTGGCAGTTGTCAGCATGAAGCAGCTTTTGGAGTGCGGAGTCCATTTCGGACACCAGACTCGTCGGTGGAATCCGAAGATGAAACCTTTCATCTTCACCGAGCGCAACGGTGTGTACATCATCGACCTTCAGAAGACGGTCCGCGGCCTCGAGAAGGCTTACGATTTCATCCGCGAAGTTGCCAGGAACAACGGAACGGTTCTGTTCGTCGGAACAAAGCGTCAGGCTCAGGATACCATCAAGGACGAAGCTGAACGTTGCGGACAGTTCTTTATAAACCAGCGCTGGCTCGGCGGTCTTCTTACCAACTTCCCGACGATCCGCAAGCGCGTCGCCCGCATGGTGGAGCTTCGCAAAATGGAAGACGAAGGCAACTGGTCCAATCTCCCCAAGAAAGAAGTCATCATTCTTCGAAAAGAACTGGGCAAGCTTGAGAAGTATCTTAAGGGCATCACGAACATGAAAGCTATTCCCGACGCTATCTTCCTTATCGACCCGAGAAGAGAAGAAAATGCCGTTCTCGAAGCGAGAAAATTGGGTGTTCCGGTCATAGCGATAGTTGACACGAACTGTGATCCGGAGATGATCGACTTTCCGATCCCCGGTAACGATGACGCCATCCGGGCAATCAAGCTTATTGCCGGTCTTATGGCCAACGCTTTCATCGAAGGGCGCCAGGGCGAGGATTCCGAAGCCGGAGTGCTTGTTCAGGGCGAAGAGGGCGAAGAGGGCGACGACGGGATTATTGCTGTCAAGGAACGTTTGCACGAAGTCTACGACGATTCTGCCGAAGAGGCGTAATCATTTAAGGTGAAGCCGACCCGACAGGGAGATCCCGTTGGGTCGGTTCTTCGTGCGCCGCTTTTCCCAGTTCGAGGAACATTTTCCTCCGAGGCTGGTATATGTTGTTTTTTCCTCGCGAAGCGGGGGAGTTTTTTTATCGAAAAGGGAGGCATTTTATTATGGAAATTAGCGCCAGTGCTGTAAAGGAACTTCGTGAAAGAACAGGCGCGGGGATGATGGACTGCAAGAACGCTCTTGCCGAAAATGGCGGGAACGTTGAGAAGGCTATCGATTACCTTCGTGAAAAAGGTCTTGCCAAAGCTGCCAAGAAGGCTTCCAGAACTGCCGCGGACGGCCGGATTTTTTCGTATATACACACGAACGGCAAGCTCGGGGCCTTGATCGAGTTGAACTGCGAGACCGATTTTGTTGCGAAAACCGATGAATTCCAGAACCTTGGCCATGAGCTTTGTATGCACATCGCCGCTGCGGCCCCTCAGTTCCTTTCTTCGGAGGAGGTAACCTCCGATGTACTGGAGAGAGAGCGCGAAATTTACAAACAGCAGGCGCTTGAAGA
>LVBO01000667.1 GCA_001604435.1 Synergistales bacterium Syner_01 | reverse complement strand
CGACTCCTGCGGCTATCCGCGATGCGCCTTCGCGGCGCGATAGCGATAATCTAGAAAAGGAGACTGAACCATGGCGAACAACATGATCACCGCCGTGATCAACGGAAAAACGATCACGGCGGAGTCCGGGTCCACGATCCTCCAGGCGGCCCGGGCCAACAACATTTATATCCCGACGCTCTGCGATCATCCGTCTCTGCCTCCGAGCGGCGCGTGTCGCGTCTGTCTCGTCGAGGCGGAGAGAAACCCGAAGCTCCTTACTGCCTGCACGACGCCCCTTACCGAGGGGATGGGCGTGTCCACGAACAGCCCCAGGGTCATTGCGGCGCGCAAGGCCGTCGTCGAGATGCTGCTGATCCGGCATCCGCTCGACTGCTTCTCCTGCGAGTCCAACGGCAGATGCGAACTGCAGAACCTCGCCTATGAACTCGGTATCGAAAAATCCCCCTTCACCGACGAGGGAGACGTCTGTACGCATTTTGAACTGGACAATACGAACCCCTTCTTCATCCGCGACATGAACAAGTGCATTCTCTGCGGCCGCTGCGTCCGCGCCTGCGACTGGAGAGCCGGGTACCACGCCATCGACTTCCAGTACAGGGGAATCCACACGCAGATCAACCCGCCCATAGGGACGAAGCTGGAGGACGAAGCCTCCGACTGCGTCTTCTGCGGACAGTGCATCCAGGTCTGTCCGGTCGGGGCGCTCGTCGAGAAGAAGTCGGTCGGCCAGGGCAGACCGTGGCAGACGCATGTCGTCCGCACGACGTGCCCGTACTGCGGCGTCGGCTGCCAGCTCGACCTGCACATGAACGGCGAGCAGATCGCCAGAGTCACCGGCACGGAGGACGGCATGCCGAACCTCGGTCGTCTCTGCGTCAAGGGGCGTTTCGGCTACGACTTCATCTACTCCGACGAACGGCTTACGAAGCCCCTCATCCGCGAGCGCAAGGGCGAGAAGAAGGGGTCCGACGATACGTTCCGCGAGGCTTCCTGGGACGAGGCGCTCGACCTCGTCGCATCCCGACTGAAGGAGGTGATGCGGAAGCACGGCCCGGACGCGGTGGGTGGAGTGAGCTGCGCGCGCAGTATCAACGAGGATTCCTACAGCATGCAGAAACTCTACCGCATGGTCTTCAACACGAACAACATAGACCACTGTGCACGCGTCTGACACGCTCCTACAGTAGCGGGGCTACTGACAAGCTTTGGA
>LVBO01000666.1 GCA_001604435.1 Synergistales bacterium Syner_01 | reverse complement strand
CTGTACCCCATGTCCATCAGCTTTCCCGGAATCCCCAGGTTCAGCACGGGATCCGCCACTCCGTAGATTTTGGAGATGATCACGAAGACCTTCTCGTCGGGGGCTATTTTCGCTATCTCGTTTTTCGCGTTCTCCTTCGCCCTTCTTTCGAAATCGAGAAAGCCTTCCATTCCCTTCCGGAGCGCCCGCTCCGTCTCCTCCCCGGTCCTGCCGAGCAGGCCTCCGAGCGCGCAAAAACTCTTCCGCATGAACTCCGGTCCGCGGTTGAAGGCGATGGTCGGCGCAAGCAGCGTGATTCCCTTCTCCGACAGCCCCATCGTGTCGCTGATCAGTTTGAAGGCGAGCTGCATGTACGCGCACCCGTAATTCTGTCTGGTGTGGGAATCGGGGTGCATCACCGAGTGCAGGTCGGGGAAGAAGATGAAGTCCGTCTTTTTCTCCACCAGTTCGGCCACGTGCCCCGTCAGCAGCTTCAACGGGTAGCACAGCTCGTCCCTGGAGTACTCCTGACCGCGCCGTACGGTCTCTTCGTTCGTGGGATCGGAGAGCAGCACGTTGAACCCCAGCTCTTTGAAAAACTCCGAGAACATGGGGAACATCCCGTAGGTAAAAAGGCCTCGCGGAATGCCCACCGTCTTTTTCGAAGGATGCAGGACGCCGTCGTACCCTTTGAAGATGAGCGCCGACACCTTTTCATCGAAACGGCGGGCGCGTTCCTCCGGTCGAGCCGCGACGGGTTCTCCGGCGGCCTCGAACATGCGCAATCCCTTGAAACGGCTCTTTCCCGCTTCCATCTCCTCCTTCGCCAGAAGCGCGACGCCGTACGCTCCGGTGACGCTGAAAAAAGGGGGGACGACGATCTCTTTGCCCGTCGCGGCGCGGAACGCGTTCACCACGCCTTGATTGAAGGCGATGCCTCCCTGAAGCAGAATTTTCTCCCCGATTTTTTTCTTCCCCACGACTCTGTTCAGGTAGTTTTTCGCGATCGAGTAGCAGAGTCCGGAGGCGATGTTCTCGAGCGACGCGCCGTCCATAAGCGCCGAGGCCACGCTGCTCTCGATGAACACGGCGCACCGCTCTCCCAGGTTCAGCGGCGCGTCTCCCGCAAGCGCCGTTTCGCCGAACCGTTCCACCGGAATTCCGAACTTTTTCGCCTGCTCCTCGATAAACGATCCCGTCCCCGCCGCGCAGACTCTGTTCATCTGGAAATCGGCGACAACGCCGTTCTTCAGACCGATGTACTTCGAATCCTGTCCTCCGATCTCGAAGACGGTATCCACGTCCTTGAAGAGAAACGCCGCCGCTTTCGCCTGGGCGGTAATCTCGTCCTTCACCACGTCCGCGCCGATGAGCTCGCCGATCATGCGGCGCCCGGAACCGGTCGCGCCCGCCCCCTCGATGCGTACGCGCCCTTCGTGCTCGCGCCGCAGCTCGGAGAAACCGCCGCGAATCGCCTGCACCGGATTCCCCAAGGTTTTTATATATTTATAGGCGACGATCTCGTGCTCGCGCGTCATCAGCACAAGATTCGTGCTCGTGGAGCCGACGTCGACGCCGAGCCAGCACGGGACGGGCTCGGCGGACGTTTTCGGCGTCGCGCACCGATGCTTTCCGACGCAATCTCCCGTCCCGTACGCACGAAGCGAGGGAAGCGCGGAGCTTTCCTCCGTGCGGATATCTCCCAGACGCTCCGAGGAACGCAGCCGCTCCAGAAAATCCGCCGCATCCAGAGCAAGAGACTCCTTCGCCGCGACCGCTCCCGCGCCGACCGCCCCGGTGCTCCCCGAAAGCGGGGAGAGAAAAAGGCTTTCTTCATCGAGTTCGAAAAC
>LVBO01000665.1 GCA_001604435.1 Synergistales bacterium Syner_01 | reverse complement strand
ATGTCCGAACCGGCCTGGAGCGCTTTGTACAGGTTCAGCCGTCCTCCCGTGATGAGCTTGCCGGAAAGAGCATCCACTTTATCGACGCTGTTCAGGATTCGGGATCGGATGGCGGCGGGACCGTCGTTCGGAAAGTGCGATGCGACCAGCGCTGTTGCGCCCGTGACGAAGGGCGTCGCCATGGATGTGCCGGCGATCCGATTGTAGGCGGATGCGTCCGCTCTTCCGACGCCCGTATTGTCGATCTGCACTCCCGCGTAGCGGAAGATCAGGTTGCTCGAGTCGCTTTCAAAACGGAATCCGAAGCGGAACCTGTTCGTTCTGAAAGCGGGAGGCACCGATGTGACGAACGCCTTCCACTTATCCCCGCCTCCGGTGAAGCTGTGCATGTCGCGCCATGTCGCGCCCCCGTCGGAGGAAAACTGGAGAATCAGGAAATCCGAGCCGCTTTCGAGGTCGAGACGTACCTGCATGCCGAACATGATGGACTCTCCGGACGTACCGGAGAGGTCGATATCCCTGTTCAGCCGGAGGAACGTCCGCTGATCGTGCGGGTAGTGCCTTCCCGGACTGTCAGACCACGCCTTCGTCGGCATGCCGGACCTCGTCGTGTCGATGATATCCCAGAGATTCTGCGAGGCCCCCTCGGCGGAGGTGATCCAGTTTCCCTTGCCCTGCTCCATGTCGTCGAAGAAGAGATCGCCCGCTCGCGGCGTATAGCCGGTCCAAGTACTGAGGATGGCCCCCGCGCCTCCTCCGGTATCGCCTCCCGGCGCGGCCAGATGAACCGAGTTCTTTCCGTAGTTCGAGTAGCTCGTCAGCCTGTCGTTTTTGTCCGTTGCCGCCACGGAAATGATGTTCGTCAGACCGTATGATGCCGGGTAGAAGGGGGAATTGTCGCTGTTTTTCCCATCGTTGCCCGCTGCGGCGATAAACAGGATTCCGTTCCGTCCGAGGGCTTCGACGGCGTTTTTGCTCGCCTGCACAGGGCTGGAATCACCGAAGGATGCGTTGATCGCCACGATGTTCACTCCCGCTTGTTTCCTGGCGAGCACCCAGTTGTAGGCGGCCAGCTCCATCGCGCTGGTACCGTAGCCGTCGGCGTCGAGCATCTTCACCGCCATCAGCTTCACGTTCCACGCGACGCCGGCGATGCCTCTGCCGTTGTCGCCGACAGCGCCGATGATGCCCGCCACGTGCGTGCCGTGCCCGTGGTCGTCCTCAGGATCGTCGTCGTTCTGGACGAAATCGTATCCGTGACTTCCACCGGGACCGGACCACAAGTTGGCGCGGAGATCCTCGTGATTCTTCGCGATGCCCGTGTCGAGGATGGCGACAACCCGTTCGGAAAGGGCCGTTGTTCGAACATCCCAGGCTTGCGGGGCGGAGATGTCCGCTCCGCCGGTACCCCCGCTCTGCCCCGTGTTGTACAGCCCCCACTGTTCGGAGAATCGCGGATCGTTCGGCGTGCGCATCAGCAGGCTGATAATATAGTTCGGAGAGACGTCGAGCACGTTCGGATCGGCCGCGAACTCCTCC
>LVBO01000664.1 GCA_001604435.1 Synergistales bacterium Syner_01 | reverse complement strand
CCCGGGAAGTAGCCCAGAAACGTCGAAAAGCCCCCTATCGGGAAGCGGTTCACGTGGACGTCGAACAGGCTGAGGAAGATGCTGATGCGCACCGTGTCCTGCTTCAGGTAGTCCTTCTCGTACATTTCGACGATCTTCGCCAGCTTGCCGCTGGCCGCGGCCACTACGGTTCCCGGTTCGGCCGGCGTGATCATCTCCGGGTCGCGGAAGAAGAACAGCATATATCCCGTTCCCGCGCCGCCGAAGAGCAGTCCGAGGAAGAAGGCGAGCCCGTTGGAAGCGCCCGATACCTTCGCTATCGTGTAGATGAAGACACCGAACACGAACGACGCCAGAAGAAACGGTTTTACTTCCGGCCTGAATTTCATAAGAAAGCCCCCTTGCGTGTATATGGATTCACCGTAGATTATACCCTAGAAACCGGATGAGGTCACCTGAATACCGAAACGTTCTCCGAATGTCTTGACAAAATACTTTTGATGTTCTTCAAGAGCCCAGAGTTCAAGCTGGTATCCCTTGTCGGCCTGAATCTTGAGCAAAAGTACATTTTTTTCGCGGACGAAGCGGACCGCGCGCACGAAATTGTGGTGGCTTCGGTCGAGGCTCTCGGCCATCCGGAGGAACATGCTGAGTGTGAAGACGATGCGTTGCGACTCCCGGTCGAGGGCTTCGAACTCGGGGTCTTTTTTTTTCGGCGAACGTTTCCGGTGGTAGAAGGCGAGCGCGGCCATGACGGCGATCTCGTTGTCGTGAAAGCCCAGCAGTTCGACGTTGCGGATGATGTAATGGCTGTGGGCGTGGTGGTTGCTGAAGGAG
>LVBO01000663.1 GCA_001604435.1 Synergistales bacterium Syner_01 | reverse complement strand
GGCCTCGCCCCTCCGGCGGGGCCTTCTCTTTGTAATACAACTTCACAAGAAGGTATATGGCTTTTTCCAGACGCTCCCAGGTCTCCTCTTTTCGCAGGTCAAGCCCGAGGTAACGAGAGGAAACATCCTTTCGCAGCAGCAAGAAAGTGAACCCTGCAGAGAGGAGCGCGGCCATCTCGGTCAGTCCGTCCGTCTCCTTGTCCGGCTCCCGAAGAAGATCGAGCAGCTCCATACCCTGCCGGTAGCGTTCCTCCGCCGTCTCCGCGGCGACGTCCTCCCTTCCTGCAATCTCTCCCCGCAGAACTTCACGCGCAGCATCCGACTTTTTCAGCTCGCGGAGATACCCCCTGAGGATCGCGTACGCTCTCGTCGCCGGGTCAACCTCGCCTTCACCGGCGGTCTCCAGAATTTCCGAGGTTGTCGGCCAGTATTTTCTCCGCGTGAAAAAGGTTCGTAAAAGAGGTTGAAGTCCGCCGAAATAGCGATAAATGAGGACCTTGTCCACACCGGCTTCACGGGCAATGGCGTTTACTCCCAAATAGCGGAATCCCTTTCTCGAAAGTATAGCCCCGACTGCGTCGAGGATACGGGTTTCCGTACTCTCCCTCTCTCCCACGTTCTCCCCTCCTTGAAACGCGCGGAGAGGCTTCCGTCAGAAAGCCCCTCCGCAGGCACGCTATTCGGAAAAAACCGCTCCTTTCGAACCGGAAGTAACGAATGCCCGGTACCGATCAAGGAACTGGCTTTGGACGGAATTCTCCACGGGCTTCCACTCGCTCCTGCGTCTGGCGAGTTCCTCCTCCGGGACGGCGAGGTGCAGTTTCCGTGCGGGGATGTCGATCTCGATGATGTCGCCTTCCTTTACGAGGCCGATCATTCCTCCCGCGGCCGCTTCCGGCGAGACATGGCCGATGGATGCGCCGCGCGAGGCGCCGGAGAAGCGCCCGTCGGTGATGAGGGCGACGGTCTTGTCCATTCCCATGCCGGCGAGAGAAGAGGTCGGGGTGAGCATCTCGCGCATCCCCGGTCCGCCCTTGGGGCCTTCATAGCGAATAACGACCACGTCTCCGTCCTTGATCCCCTTCTCCAGAATGGTCTTCGACGCCGCTTCCTCGCTGTCGAACACACGTGCGGGCCCCGAGTGCTTCAGCATGGAAGGATCGACTGCGGACTGTTTGACCACGCTCCCCTCCGGAGCGAGGTTGCCTTTGAGCACGGCAAGCCCTCCCTGAGCATGGTACGGCTTTTCAAGCGGTCTGATGATAGCATCGTCTTTCACAAAAACTCCGTCGAGGTTCTCCGCTACGGTCTTTCCCGTCACCGTCATCGGATTGCCGTCGATGAGAGCGCCTTGAGCGAGGCGCGCCATCACGGCCTGCACGCCGCCCGCCGCGAAGAGATCCTGAATATGGTGGGGACCTCCGGGGCTCATGCTGCACAGATGCGGCGTACGTGCGCTGATTTCGTCGAACCGGTCGAGCGTCAGCGAAAGACCCGCGGCATGCGCCAGAGCCGGAAGATGGAGCGCCGTGTTGG
>LVBO01000186.1 GCA_001604435.1 Synergistales bacterium Syner_01 | reverse complement strand
GACTGCATCGCCTGCGGCCGGTGCACGGAGAGCTGTCCGGTCGAAAAAACGCTTCAGTTCTCGGTCGCCGGAAAGAAGGTCTTGTCGGCGCTCGCGGTTGGACTGCTCGGTGTGGGGCTCTACTTCGCGGCCTACGGCACGGCCAAGGTTACGGGCTACTGGCAGACGTTCGCCTCCACGTCGGTGGAGGCTCTCAAGGACCCGGTGGACGGCATCTTCGGATGGATGACTATCGAACAGGTGGCGGGGCAGGTGAACCTTCCGCCTGCGAAAATCCTGGAGATCGCCGGACTGCCGGCCGATTCGCCCACGAACGTCTCCGTGAAACAGATGGAGGGCGTGAACGACGAGGAGCTCAAGGAGCAGATCAAGGCCTACTTCGCTGCGAACCCCGCAAAGGCGCCCGCGCCGAAAGCAGTAGTGCCGTCCAACCCGGACGAGCTGAAGGGGAGTTTTTCGATTGCTGAAGTAGCGTCGGGGTACGGATTGGAACTCTCCGCCATCCTCGAAAAAGCAGGGTGGCCCGCGGACACCGATCCGAACGTCAAGATGCGCGACGCGGCGAACGCCATCGGGCGCGATTCGACCGATGTTCGCAACGCGGTGAAGGAGCTGCTGAAGGACCGCTGATAACGGTCGCGGCAGAAAACGGCACGAAAAAGCGGGGGAATCGCTCCCCCGCTTTTTCGTGTGTACAAGATTTACAGATCGAAGACCGCGACGACCGGCGTGTGGTCGGAGGGCTGTTCCCACCCCCTGGGATCGCGGTCGATGAAGCAGTCCACCGCGGCGCTCTCCAGGGCGGGCGTGACCAGCACGTGGTCGATTCTCCAGCCGATGTTGCGCTCGAGCGAATTCTTCACCCTGTAGTCGAAGAAGGAGAACTCGCCTTCGCCGGGGCGGAACTTCCGGAAGAGATCGACGAAACCCCAGCTCTTCACGTCCTCGAAGCGCTTCTGAATGTCCGGGGCGAAGCACGGGTGATCGCGTTTCTTCCCGGGGCTGGTGACGTCGATGTCGGTGGGAGCGACGTTCATGTCGCCCACCCAGACGACCTTTTCCGAAGTCAAATATTCCCGTTTCAGCAACGCCTTCATCCTGTCGAGAAAGCGGTGTTTGAAGACGTAATCCGCGTGGTCGACCGCTTTCCCCTGGGGAACGTAGGTGTTGATGAAGCAGAAGTCGCCGATACGTCCCCGGATGAGGCGGGTTTCGCATTCGGGCTCCTCTCCGTCGCCGAAGCCGATCGCGAAGCCCTCCATCGGGGCTTTCGTCAGGATGGCCACCCCGTTGTACGACTTCTCCCCGCGGTACACGGCGCGATACCCCATCTCTTTGAACGCGGCGAGCGGAAAGTCGTCGTCCACGACCTTCGTCTCCTGGAGGCAGAGAACGTCTATCGAACGATCCTTCAGCCATTGCTGCAGGATCGGAAGGCGCATGCGAACGGAATTGACGTTGAATGAAGCTATCGAAATCCTTGCCATGACGGCACTCTCCTTAGTCTTCGATGTAGTCTTCCCGGCGAATGACGCCGCCGATCTTCTCTCCGCCGAAAAAGGCCGCGACATTGGCCGCGGCGGCGAGGGTCGCGCTCTCCATGTCGTTCTCGCACCGGTTCGAGTTATGCGGCGAGCCGACGACATTCGGCAGCTCCAGGAACGGATGGTCGAGGGCGAAATCTCCGCCGCCCCACGTCGGTTCCTTCCACCAGACGTCGAACCCCGCCTGGAACTCCGGATTCGCCTTCAGGTGATCGTACAGGTCCTTTTCGACAATAAGCGGGGCTCTGGCGACGTTCAGAAGGATCGCGTTCTTTTTCATCAGGTCCAACTCGCGCTTGCCGATCACCCCCTTGGTATGCTTGTCGAGAGGGAGCGAGAGCAGCAGGACGTCGGTCTCGGGAAGAATCTCCGGAAGCTCCTTGAGCGTCCCCATGAAATGCACGTCGTCGTTTGTCCGCCCGCTCGTATTGAGCGCGTAAATCTTCATTCCGAACGCGCGCAACAGCTCGGCGGTCCGCCGGCCGATGCCGCCGTACCCGACGACCGTGAGCACTTTTCCTCGCAGGCTCGCCGGCGAGTAGGAGTGCCGGCCGAAAACTCCCTTCATCAGGTCGTTGTGGAGCGGCACGATACGGCGGGTCAGCGCCAGCAGAAGCGCCACGGTATGCTCCGCGATCTGGGGCGCCCACCCCCCCGCGTTGCATGCGAGAATCATCTTCCGCGGCATCAGGCGGAAGGGGAGGAAGTCGAGCCCTGTCGAAATGGACTGGAAGAGTTCGACGCTTTCCAAGAGAGGGTACTCCTCCTCGCGAATCTCTTTATTGAAGAAGAAGGACATGATCGCCGCGGCTGAAGAGAGCGTCGCGCCCCTCTTCTCCGTAGGAACATCGTCGAGAAAGACGGCCTTTCCGGCGCCGTCGAGCCCTTTCTCCACACCCCTTCGAACACTCTCCGACGCAACACACGTAACGACGACAGTCTTGTCGTTCATCTTGCTGTTCATTTTTCCGGTTCTCCTTTCACGAAATGCATCTATCTGTTATTGTACCGTATAACGACATTGAAATGCACCGTTTCGGAAGGAGTCTTCGAATGGAATCCACACTTTATCTTGTGCGGCACGGTCGGCCGGAGCTGCCAGACAACGAAATGCGCTTCCTGGGATGGACCGACCTGCCGCTCTCCGCAGAGGGACGACGTCAAGCGGAAGCGACGAAAGAAGCGCTCTCAGGTTGGGCTCTCGACCGAATCGTCCACAGCGGGCTGAAGCGCGCCGCGGAAACCGCCGGGATACTGCGGGAGGGACGGGACGCTCCCTTCGAGGAGATTTCCGCGTTCCGCGAACTTGCCTTCGGCGAGTGGGAGCTGCGGTCCATGAAGGAGCTGGCCGAGAACGAACCGGAGCTCTTCGCCGCAAGGGGGAGGGACTTCGCGCGCTTCCGTCCGCCGGGAGGGGAAAACTTCCTCGACCTCCACGAGCGGGTGTGGCCCGCCTTCCTCGACCTCCTGGACCGCGAAAAGGGAAACATCCTGCTCGTCGCCCACGCAGGCGTCATCAAGACGATCATTTTCACGCTGCTCGGCATCCCCTGGCAGAAACTCTTCTCGCTCCGCCAGGACTACTGCGGGGTCCACGTCCTCTCGCGCTGGGAGGAACACCTGTCGGTCAAGCAGCTCAACTGGACGCCGCGCCTCGGCGGGTAAGAGAGGATGATCGGGAGAATACCCTGGCGACAGATGACTTGACAGACGACGCCCTTATTGCTATTGCATTCCGTAAAGATGCGCTATTCGAAGATCTTTGCTTTGGGGACGCAGCTTGTTTCTGGAACTCTCTCTCTTCGGTATTCCCCTTCTCTCTCGATACGCTTCGGACAATGTACACGTGCGCGACTTCGTCGTCGGGATTTCGGGAAACTCTTTGCGTAGTCGAGTGGAACAATAGAAAGGAGGAACGTCATCATGGCACGGGATGGTACATGGCGCGGCTCGTGGCCGTGCAGAGCGGGAAGCATTCTTTTCGGGGTTCTCGCCTTGATTGCTCTGCTTTCACCCCTGGTCTCCGAAGCCCAGCAGGGGCTCTCGGCTTCGGAGCGCGAGTATGTGGAACGGTACAATACATTGACGCCTCAACAACAACAAAGCCTTCGCGACAGGATGACGCCCGATCAGAGGACGCATCTGGACAGGCTTCTGTTGATGCTCTCCTCTCCGGATCGATCAGGAGGCGCCTTGATGGCGCCGGCACTGGCCCCCGCCGCGCCGTCGGCGCAGACGAAACTGCCAAAAAAAATCATCGCGGGCGTCCCGACGCAGCTCACTTATACCGTCGTCGTGCAGAACAGATCCGGAGTTCCTGTGGTCAACCCGGTAGTGAAGGACAACGGAAAGCTTTTGAACAACGACGATGCCGTAAAAACAGGCGGCAATCAGGACAACATCCTGGAAGTCGGCGAGACGTGGACATGGACGTATACCGTCACCGTTACGGGGAAAGTCGGAGAAAGCATCCGCAACACCGTCACCGTGGAGGGACCGGATACATCGACACGGGATACCGACCAGGGCAACAACACGGATGAAACGATCGTGGAGGTGGCTCCGGCGCCCGGGAACTACGATCTGTCGGTAACCAAGACCGTCGCCGTGACCGGCCAGGACGAAGGGCTTCCGCCGGGGATCAAAGAAGAAGACATCGTCGACTCTCCCCCGCAGACCATCACTCCGGACGACTGCGGAAAGTGGCTCCGGAGCGCGAGCGGCGGATACAAGGGCACGCGGAAGCAGTACGACATAGGCTCTCTGCCTTCGGGAACAACCTTCGATCTGGATTTTCAGGCCTTCGACGTGCCCGACAAGATCGAGATTTACTACCCTGTCGGGACCAAGGTTTTCGACAGCGGATGGCGGGGAGATATGAACCATATTCAACGAAACCCGAACGTGGCGAATCTCTATCCCGGCGGCGTGGTCGGAACGGGGAAACTTCTGCAGAACGGCCTCTTCACCAAGAGCGGGGCGAATGAATTCCTCGTGATCGTCTACGGCCCGGAACAGGGAACCGCTTGGGAGTTCAGCGTCAAGGCCAACTGTCCGTAGTTCTCCTGAACAAAGCGCTCCCCCAAAATGTTACGATATATTCCTCGTAAGCCCTCGGTATCCAAAACCTTCCGGATGCCGGGGGCTTTTTCCGGACTGCCACGCCTCGCCGGAGAACGGGGAAAAAAAACCGGCGAACCCCCACTCACACGCAAAAACAAAGAGGCCCCGGCAAGTCTCCCGTTCGGGACGCGCCGCGGCCTCTTTTCCGGTTCGTATTGGTCAGGATACGTCTACTTCTTCACCCTTTATTTACCCTCCGATTCGCGCTGCATGCGCTCTCCAAAGCGCAGAACCCGCGATGCGTTGAGCGTTGCAAGAAGCGCGACTCCCACGTCGGCGAAGACCGCCTCCCACATCGACGCCATTCCGAACGCCCCCAGCGTCAGCACCGCTCCCTTCACTCCGAGCGCGAAGACGATGTTCTGCCACACAATGGTCCGCGTCTTCCGTGCAATTTCGATGACGTCCGCCGCACCGAGCGGATCGTCGTTCAGGATGACGCCGTCGGCGGCCTCGATCGCAACATCGGCCCCCAATCCGCCCATCGCCATACCCACGTCCGCCGCGGCGAGCAGGGGAGCGTCGTTCATCCCGTCGCCGACGAAGAGCGTCGTTCCTCCGGTCTTCTCGCGAATCCGTTGGAAGTGTTCCAGTTTATCGGAAGGAAGCAGGTCGCCCTCCCAGAGATCCAGTCCGAGATCTTCCGCTATGCGGGAGGCATTCTCCCGACGGTCTCCGGAGAGCATTCCGACAGTTGCAACCCCGAGAGAACGAAGCCGCTCCACCGCTCTTTTCGATTGCGACCGCAGCGTATCCTCGACGGCGATGTACCCTGCGTACCGGCCGTCCTCGGCGACGTGCACCACCGCCC
>LVBO01000662.1 GCA_001604435.1 Synergistales bacterium Syner_01 | reverse complement strand
CTGGTCGCCGTCATCGCCTTCCCGGCGATGAGCACGTGGCTGCCGTCGATCATGCAGTAAGGGACGGGCGATCATGGAGAAAAAAGGAACGCAGCTCCGCAGGCTCCTGGCGCGGCGGGAGATTCTCGTAGCGCCGGGAGCCTACGACGGTCTTTCCGCCCGTCTCGTCGAAGCCGCCGGGTTCGAGGCCGTCTACGTCACGGGGTACGGTCTTTCCGCAAGCGTGCTGGGCAAGCCCGATACAGGACTGCTTACGCTGACGGAGATGGCTTCAAGAGTGTCGGCGATCGCCGAGACGGTTTCCGTCCCTGTCATCGCGGACGGCGACACGGGGTACGGCAACGCGGTCAATGTTGCGCGGACCGTCCGCGAGTACGAGAAGGCAGGGGCGGCCTGCATTCAGTTGGAGGACCAGGTCGCTCCGAAGAAGTGCGGCCACATGCTGGGCCGCGAGGTGATCCCCGCCGCGGAGATGGCGGGCAAGATCAGGGCGGCCTGCGACGCCCGGAGGGACGACGATTTTCTCATCATGGCCAGAACCGACGCGCGGACGACGCACGGCATCGACGAAGCCATCGAGAGAGGGGTGCTCTACGAGGAGGCCGGGGCGGACATTCTCTTCATCGAGTCGCCCGAGTCCGTGGAGGAGATGCGGCGCATCGCTTCGACCTTCGGGGTTCCGGTGCTCGCCAACATGGTGGAGCACGGACGGACGCCCTTTCTGAAGACCTCGGAACTGGAGGAGATCGGCTACGATATCGTCATCTTCCCCGTCGGACCGCTCTACGCCGCGGCGAAGGCGGTCGGCGCGGCGCTGCAGACGCTGAAGCGCGCCGGAACGACAAGTGAATGCATCAAGGACATGATTCCCTTCGCGGAGTTCAATGCGCTGATGGGGTTGGACGGTATTCGCGATATGGAGAGAAAGTACGCCACGGGCCGCGATACCCGAACGGAGGAGGAGAACGCATGATGAAGATGACGACGCATTTGCGCGACCTGATCGCGCGTCCCGGAGCGCTCGTCGTTCCGGGAGTGTACGACGCGCTGAGCGCGCGCATCTGCGAGATGGTCGGCTTCGAGGCGGTTTTCCACTCGGGGTACGGCACGGCGGCGGTGCATCTCGGACAGCCGGACATCGGGTTGCTCGACATGACGGAGATGTCCTCCCGGGTTCGCTCGATCGCCCGGGCCGTGCGGATTCCCGTTTTGGGCGACTCCGACCACGGCTTCGGCAACGCGGTCAACGCGTACCGGACCGTGCAGGAGTACCTCTGGGCGGGGGCGGCCGGGCTTTTCATGGAGGACCAGGTCTCGCCGAAGCGGTGCGGGCATATGGAGGGGAAGCAGGTCATCTCCAAGGAGGAGATGATGGGCAAGTTGCGGGCGGCGCTCGACGCGAGAGACGAATTGGACCGCGACTTCGTCGTGATGTACCGGACCGACGCCATCCATGTGACAGGTTTTGAAGACGCGCTCGACAGAGCGAAGACCGCGGTCGACGTCGGAGTGGACATGGTCTTTGTCGAGGCCCTGGAGACCAGGGAGCAGATGGAGCGCGTCGTCGCCGAGGTCAAGGTTCCGCTGATGCTCAACCTCATCGAGGGAGGCAAGACGCCGCTCGTCCCGGTGAAGGAGGCGGAGGCCATGGGCTTCAAGCTGATCGTCCCGGCGCTCTCGACGCTCTACTCCGCGGCCCGCGGCATGTACGACGTGATGAAGAGGATTCACGCCGAGGGGGTCTCCGACGGCTATCTCGACAAGCTCTTCACGTTCAAGGAGTTCGGCGAGCTCGTCCGTCTCGACGAGGTCCGCGCGAAAGAGGAGAAGTACCTCCCTCCGAGCGTGATGCAGGACAAGTACCGGGGGAAGAAGCACATCGTCGAAAAGTGACCGAGAAGTTTGTCGAAACGCAGGGGCGGGGGGAAACCTCCGCCCCTTTTTCGAGCGTATAATAGGTATCGGAAACGCAGAATGCAGTCGACGGAGGGATACTTGAATGGTCAATGAACTGAAGAGAAAACTTGCCCGGGGAGAAGTCGCGCTCGGCACGTTCATCACGCTGAACTGCCCCGATCTGGTCGAGATCGCGGGGCTCGCCGGGTTCGACTT
>LVBO01000185.1 GCA_001604435.1 Synergistales bacterium Syner_01 | reverse complement strand
AGAATTCCATGATACGGCTGAAGAGATTGAATGGTTTTTTCATTGGTCGGTCGTCCTCGTCTCTCAATAAAGAAAAAAGGAATCCGGGCTCCCGGAAGACCGAGGCCCGGAAGAAAAAAATGCTACTGGATAGCGACGATCTTTTTGTACATCTCCTGAAGTTCGGGAGAGAGGAAGCTGAGCACTGCGGGCTCGGCCTTCTTCATGAAGGCTTCCTTGTCGACTTCGACGAAGGTCATGCCCTTGTCCTGAAGATCCTTGATCAGCTGATCCTGCTCGGCGCGGAAAAGCTGGCGCTCATAAGCCTGCGCTTCCTTGCCCGCCTCAAGAACAGCTTTCCGGATATCCTCGGGCATGCTCTGGAACTTGTCCTCGCCGATTACGAGATAGATCCACCCGCGGACGTGCTCCGTCTTGTTGACAAACTTCTGGACCTCGAAGAAGCTGGCGCTCTTGATCAGGTCATAGGGATTCTCCTGGCCGTCGATAATCCCCTGCTGGAGCGAGGTGAACACTTCGGAGAACGCCATGGGAGTGGGCTTGGCGCCGAGGGATTCCCAGGTGGCGACGAAGAGAGGAACGTTGGGTACGCGGAGTCTGAGGCCGTTCAGGTCTTCGGGTTTTTTCACTTCGCGGTTCGAAGTCAGGTTCCGGGCGCCCCGCTCGAACCACGCCACGGGACGAAGGCGGACTTTCTCGATGACTTCCTTTTCAATCGCCTGGCCGACCTCGCCCTCCACGATCTTCTCCATGTGCGCGGAGTCGCGGATCATGTACGGGACGGCGATGAGTCCGCACAGAGGAGCCCAGTTCATCATGGACTCTCCCGTGATGAGCATGTCGACGATTCCGGACTGGATGTTCCCGATGACTTCCATTTCGTTCCCAAGCTGCTCGCTGGGAAAAACCTGAACGACGACGCGCCCGCCGGTCTTTTCCTCAACAAGTTCGGCGAACTTGACGGACCCCTTGTGCCATGTGTGCTCGGTGTTGGCAAGGTGACCGAGTTTCAAGGTGAACTCGGGCTTCTTCTCCGCCAGCGCGGCGGTCGAGAAAACGAGAGACGCCAGAAGAGCGGCTGCTACCAAGAGTGCGATTTTTTTCATCGGAACAATCTCCTTTCATCAATACGGTACCAGGTCTTCCCCCGAACGAACCGGGGGCGCTTCACGCCGCGAAACAACTCGTACGCTGCAGGCCCGCTCACCTCCCTTTTTCGGTTTTGAAATAGGACGGGTACTCCTGTCGGAGTTTTCCGAGATCATAATTCACCTTCGTGAGATGTTCATTCATAGCGTCGCGCGCTTCACCGGTTTTTTTTTCGAAAATCGAGGAGGCGATACGTTCATGCTGAGAAAACACTTTTTCCCAGTCGGTCGCCCGCAGACTGAGCACACGAACCCGGTTGAAATGAGACCCCATCTTCCTGATCGCCTCCCAGATGCGCTCCTTCCTGCAGGTAGCGAAGATGATGCGGTGGAACTCTTCATCGAGGGCGAAAAACCGTGAAGCGTTCTTCTCGCTTATGGCCAGACGTTGGAGCTGAAGATTCGCCCGAAGCGCGACCATGCTTTCGGATGAAAACTCTTCGCATGCGAGCTCTACGGTACGCCCTTCAAGGCAGAGGCGCATGAAACGCCCCTCTTCCACCCGCTGTTCGTCCACGAGAGAAACATACGTCCCTTTCTGCGGATACACATCGAGAAGTCCCTCCTGCGCCAGGCGGATGAACGTCTCGCGCACCGGAGTCCTGCTGATGCCGAGAGCGGAGGCGACATCGTTCTCCGAAACGGCGGCGCCGGGAAGCAGAACGAGATTCACGAGGTTGTAGAGAATGGTCCGAAACGCCCATTCACGAACACTCTCTCCGGTTTCTCTCGACAGCGTTTCGAGCGACAGCATGCGGCCTCCTCAAGAATACTAGTATACAAGGTGCGTTTCCGCAAGAAAAGAGTCAGAGCTTCTTACCACTCTTACTATCCCGCAGGAGCCGCTCCTTGTCAAGAAGATTTTCCCGGCGCACGCAACAACGGGGAAGAGCGAGGGGGATGGAGTTCTCCGCCTCGCTCTTCCCTGGAAGTCACTTCTCGACGTTCTCTTCGAGCATCATGTCGGTGAACATAACGTACCCCTTCAAAGGCCCCCAGGACCAGTCGGGCAGACTCCGACTGTACACGCCAACCGTCAGCAGAAGGACGTCGCTCCCCTTTTTGACCGCGGCCTGGACGGAAACCTGCCGGGTCATGACAAGACGCACAATCCTGTCCGCTCCTTCCTGGAAGCGCCAGTCGTTCTTCCATTCCGCCGAGATAATATTCATCCGCAGCAGCGACGTTCCCGGGTGTTCCTTCACAACAGCTTCCTCGGCCGCTGCGCGTATCTCAGCCTCATCCGGACCGGAGAACCGATCGGGGAGCATGCGTATTTTCTCAACGCGCAGTTCCCTCAGCGCGTCGGCTTCCTTCGTCAGCGTTTCCATGTCGGACCGTGCGGCGCTCAGCCCCTCGTCGTCGGCAGGAAGGAAGACGGCGGCGGAGTCGATCGAGCTTTGTATGCGAGCCAGAACGTCGCGTCCGAGAAGATTAAAATCCTCTCCTTTTTGCGCTTTGGGCACATTCTCCTCTATGAACTTCTTCCCCCAGTCGAGCTGTGTCCGCGCATCGCCGAGGGCGGAGTTTCCGAGATTCCGAAGCGCCGACGAAAATTGACCGAGCCTCGATTCGATCTCCTTTTCGGTCTCCGTCAGAAGATCCGGAGGCTCCTTTACTCCGGCGCTCCTGTACTCCTCCAGGAGCGCGGCGGCCTCTTCATGAATTCCGTGGCGTTTGGCGAGCTCCTCGGGTGTGATATCAAACCCCGCGTACGAGAGCATCTCCTTCTCCGGATCCAGATAGGGCGCGTCGTCCATTCTGCTTTTCGAGGCGACATACGGCCGGAGCTTCCGCAGCCATTCGCCGCTTTCCGCCTCGCGGCCGGCCTTCGCTTCCGCCTCCGCCGCAGCGCTCTCTTCAGCGGTCTTTTCAAGGGTTGCAAGTTCTTGCTGGGCCGCCTCCATCTTCCGTATCCTGGCGACAACTTCCGGGTGATCTTTGAACTCCCCATACTCGTCAAGCAGCTTGCCGATATTCTGTTCGACGGTCTGGAGCTGTTCTTTCACTCTTCGGACAAGAGATTCGGGGGTATATTTCTCTCTCTGAGCGCCAAGCATGCTCTCTATCTGTGCAAGCGGCCTGTCGGACTCCCGGAGATACCGCGTCGCGGTCGCGGGAAGCCTGGCCGGAGGCGCCTCTCCAGAAGCCCCCGCTCCCGCGGCGCCGGTCTTCGCCCCGGCGGCTTCTTTCCTCTTTGCTATTTTTTCCGCAAGTTGATCGATCCTGCGTTCGAGCGAGAGTTCGAAGGATCCGCCTCTTTCGCCAGCGAGATGGTTTCCTTCGCCTTCTGAACAGACTCCCATGCCGTATCGAACTTGCCGGACATGAAATCTTTATCCGCGCTTCGGAAGAGCGTATTCGCCTCGCCGAGCAGCGCCTTGACATCGGCGGCTCCGGCGAACGCCGGGAAGAGCAAAAAGAACACGCATACTGCGAAGACGACACCACTGTTTTTCATGATATACCGCACCTCCCGTTTCAAAGATCTATTTTCGTTCGCTCCCTACCTCGATCTCCCCGGAAGAACCCCGGCGATCACGAGGAGAAAACCCGCGATCCCGACAGGCGACGAACCGACCGCCACCAAGTATCCCTGCATCCAGAGCAGCATTCCCGCGCCCTCCATAAAACGGCTCGTCAGAAAGGCTAAAAGAAAAAACTCCGCGGACGTCCAGACGAGCAGCCCCGCGCCGGCGACGATGCAGCATCCGCGGATCGTCCGGAGGTTCATGGACATGTGGCGTACGGATTGGCGCACTGTTTCACCGGGTCGAGCCATCCGACGAGCACGCGCCCCTCCGGATGCCTGTACTGTACCAGCGCCCATTTGCCCTCTCCTCCGATGATCGAGACCTCCTCGTCGCCGAAGATATCTCCGGTTGCGGGAGCATCGGGCGAGGGCCTGGTACGGAGCGCCGCCACATCGCCGGGAGCGTAGTTTCGAAGGCTCACGCCCACCAGTTCGCCGAAGATCCATCCTTTCCTCCCGTCGTGAAGGACGACGGAGAGCCATTTGTTCTTGTGCCCCGCGACGCCGACCGTGATGATGTCCGGGTCGTCGGGGCGGTGGGGAAGCGTGGCGATGATCTTTCCACCGGGCGCGTCGCGGACGTTGATCCCCTTCGGATCGGTGTCGATGATATACGCTTGGAAGTCGCACTCTCCCTCCGCCGGCAGGTACAGCGACCTGTCGCCTTTGAAGGGCTCCCTTGAGTCCTCTATCTTCTTGGGAGTCTCCGCCGCGCCGGACGATTCTTCCACTCCTTCGCGGTCAAGATCCTCGTACATTCCTTCGAGGCGTTTGACCCTGCCGTTGTTCATCAGCATACGCGCGTGCAACGGGAACCCCTTGTCCCCTTTCTTCCCGTAGAACCACGTCATGAAGAGCACGTTCTTGTTCCGAAAATCTTCCCACGCCGTCAGATTCGCCGCGGCGGTCTTCGCTCCTTGTTCTCCGATGCGTTTTCCCAGACGGTCGCTCTCGTTCTTCACCTTCATCGCCGCGGCCAGCTGGGCATCGGTCTGCTTCCCGGGATAATCTCCGGGGAAGGAAGGCTTTCCCGCTTTCAACTCCCCGGTCCACGCCAGGAGTTCGAGCGTCCTTCCACGGACGACCTCCATCTCCGCGATGGCGTTGACGACAAGCCACATCGTGCCGCCGTCGAGACTGTTGTAGATCGCTCCGTACACCGAGCCCACCAGTCCGAACTCCCTGTCTCTCCAGGGGATCCATGCCCGCTGCGCCGTCCGCAGAGCGTCCTGCCCCTCCTTGGAAAGGAGCCCCATCAACTCCCTGTAGGCACGGTTGAGCTCCGCATCCCACTTCTTCGCCCCTTCACGGGCGCACTCGATCATCCCGTGGGTGCTGGGATCCTTGTCCATGCACTCTTCGATCTCCGCATCCAAGGGGTGTTCGGTTCCCCACGCAACACCGCACAGCAGCAGCAGACAGAGCGCCGACACAACCGCGAGCTTCATGAAAAAACCCACCTCCATCCTCAATCATAGACGACCCGACGGTAGGCCAATCCGCTGACAACCGTTCCACCGCCCGACTTTCCCTCCGTGATTGCAATCTCGTCGCGCTCGAAGGAAAAAATCAAAGTGTCTTCCTGCCGCAGAATAGGCGTACCGAGCCTCGAGGCCGCTTCAGCAGCATCCATTCCAAGCAGAATATCCGCGAATCCCATGAAGCCCGCCGGTATCTCGACGGACTGGAGGAATCCATCCCAGTAGACAGCGGAATGGCCGTGAAATTCCAGCGTGACGATCTCCGCGGTCACGTTGAAATCGGGGATGCGCAACTTTTCACGCGAACGCTTCATCGGTTCGCCGTACATCTTCACGGCCAAAACAGGGGAAAGACCGAAGTCCTCCCTGATTTTCAGCGCGTAACGACGTACGGGATCCTCCGGTTCCTCGACGGCGATGTATTTGCCGTAGAGCCACCCCTCTCCCAACTTGTGAGAGACGACCCGATACCACGGAAATTCGTCGC
>LVBO01000184.1 GCA_001604435.1 Synergistales bacterium Syner_01 | reverse complement strand
GTGCCCGGCCATGCTGTGCCCCATGACTCCGAGACCGATGAAGCCGACCGTCGTCTTCCCCTTAACCAGTTTCATTCCCCCACCTCCGGCGAATATTCAGCGCTTTTTATCGTTTTTTTTCTTTCTTCATTCACAGAGCGCCCTTTGTCGGGTACAATCTCCTCAAAAGGGTTTCTCTTCGAGGGACCGGTGTCATTGTACCCTCGTTATATCAGATTGAAAAGGAGGCAGATTCATGAAGACTATCGAACGGATTGAACAACTGCTTGGAAACGAAGCGAAGGCGCTTTTGGAGCACCAGTGCGCAACCATCGACAAGTCGATGCTCACCCTTCCCGGCCCCGACTTCGTCGACCGGGTGACCGCGATCTCCGACCGCTCCATCCCGGTAATGCGCTCGATGCAGACGCTCTTCGGCTCGGGGCGTCTCGCCGGGACAGGCTACCTCTCCATCCTCCCCGTGGACCAGGGGATCGAACACTCCGCGGGAGCCAGCTTCGCGCCGAACCCGATCTACTTCGATCCCGAAAACATCGTCAAGCTGGCGGTCGAGGCGGGATGCAACGCCGTGGCGAGTACGCTGGGCGTTCTCTCCTCCGTGGCGCGGAAATACGCGCACAAGATCCCCTTCGTGCTGAAGATCAACCACAACGAGTTGCTCACGTATCCGAATAAGCACGACCAGATTCTCTTCGCGTCGGTCGAGCAGGCCCGCGACATGGGCGCCGTGGCCGTGGGGGCGACGATCTACTTCGGCAGCGACGAGTCCACCCGCCAGATTCAGGAGATCAGCAACGCCTTCGAGATCGCGCACCAGCTCGGCATGGCGACCATCCTGTGGTGTTACCTGCGCAACAGCGCCTTCAAGACAGCGGAGAAGGACTACCACGTGGCGGCCGACCTCACGGGCCAGGGGAACCACCTCGGCGTGACCATCGGCGCCGACATCATCAAGCAGAAGCTTCCGGAGAACAACGGGGGCTACACAGCGCTGAAGTTCGGCAAGACGCACAAGAACGTCTACGACAAGCTCTCCAGCGACCACCCCATCGACCTCACCCGCTACCAGGTCGCCAACTGCTACATGGGCAGAGCGGGCCTGATCAACTCGGGCGGCGCGTCGGGCGGCGAGAGCGACATGGCCGAGGCCGTGAAGACCGCCGTGATCAACAAGAGAGCCGGCGGCATGGGGCTGATCCTCGGACGGAAAGCCTTCCAGCGCCCCATGAAAGAAGGCGTGGAGATCATCCGTTCCGTGCAGGACGTCTATCTCGAGGAGCAGGTGACCATAGCCTAGCGCCCGCCGACCGGGACGACTGAAACAACCCCTTGAAGAAGGAGCGTATGTTTTCTCCGAGAAGGCGGGTATTGTACCCGCCTTCTTGTACGACGAGGACCGGCAGGTCGAGAGCGCCGAGAAGACGCCCGTTGATCTCGAAATCCTTCGCGGCGAGGCTCCACGTCCCGGTGGGATCGTTCCTGCAGGTATCCCCTCCGAGCGCGACGACGAGAAAGCTCGGCGCAAACTCCTCTATCCGACGGATGGCGCGCCGCAACGGGTCGACATAGTCCGAACCGGACATCTTCTCCGGCAGAGGAATGTTGAGCGAATACCCTCTCCCCTCCCCCTCTCCGATTTCATCCTCGAAGCCGGAGAAGTACGGGTAGGCGAAGCGGGGGTGTCCGTGGAGAGAGACGGTGAACACGTCCTTCCGCGCGTAGAAGATGTCCTGCTGTCCGTTGCCGTGATGATAGTCGAGGTCGAGCATGGCGACCTTGCCGAATGCGGAGAGGTATTCGGCCGCAACCGCGCCGCTGTTTAAATAGCAGAACCCTCCGAAGAGCCGCCGCTCGGCGTGGTGTCCGGGCGGACGG
>LVBO01000183.1 GCA_001604435.1 Synergistales bacterium Syner_01 | reverse complement strand
TGCGGCGCAGCGGGTGGGGCGGTTCGGCGTAGAGAGGGTAGAAGTCGGAGGCGGCGATGGGGCCCTTGTCGTCGAGGGGGTTGCCGAGTCCGTCGAGCACCCGCCCGAGAAGGGCTTGGCCGACACGAACTCCGAGCGGGCGTTCCATCGAGAGGACGTCGCACCCCGGCCCGACGTCCTTGAGGTTGCCCAGAGGCATCAGGAGCACTCTGTCCCCCCTGAAGCCGACGACTTCGGCGGAAAGCGAGGAGTCGCTGTTCCTGTACCGTATGGAACAGAGATCGCCCACGCGAACATCGGGGCCTTGCGATTCGGCGACAAGGCCGACAACCTGGACGATGCGCCCGTTGATGCGGGTGAGCTGGACGCTCTCCAACCGGTGTTCCAGTATTTGAAGCAGTTCGTCGTCAGCTGTTTTCGTCGTCATTTTTCCGTCCCTCGAGGAACAGGTGCTCTATCTCCCGGTGAATCTGCTCAAGCTGCGTCCGCCATCTGGCGTCGTAGATTCCGAGGTTCGTCTCGACGATGCAGCTCCCCTTTTCCACATTGGCGTCGGGGATGAATTCGAGATGTTTGACTCCTCGGAGCAGGTCGCCGAAGACATCTTTTCGTTCGGCGGTCTGTTCGGCGTCCTCCGGGTTCAGGTAGACGAGAATACGGTCGCGGTCGCTCAGGCGCTCAAGGAGGCTGCGCAGAACGGGAAGGACGATTCCTTCGGAGACTTCGGTCTCGCGATGAAGCATTTGGGAGAGCATCAGCTCCCACAGGCGGATAAGTCGGGGCATGCCCAGAGCGGCAAGCTCTTCCGTTCGTTCGGAAAGCGTTGCGTGCACCTTTTCGAGAAGAGCGACGAGCGAGGAAACCTTTTGCTCGTACTCCCGGGCGATCTCTTCCCGCGCCGTCCGAAGTCCTTCGGCGTGCCCGGCCTTTCTGCCTTCCTCCGCGCCCTCCTCCGCAGCCTTGGCGCGTAAAGATTCGTACTCGGACTTTTGCGCCGCCTCCATCTCCCGTCGTTCGGCGGCAAGGCGCTCCTTCTCCTTGACGAGTTCTTTCTCGGAGAGGGTCACGCGGGCGGCAAGATCGCGATTCTCACATTCGGCATCCCGAAGGGCGGACGAAAGGCGCTCCACCTTTTGCTGAAGCTCCTTCAGCTCATCCGGTTCCTTCCTTTGGATCGAAGGCGGCGAGGAAACGCGATCCTCCTGCTCTTCCTCGTAAGTTGGAACCGCGGCCCCCACTTTCACCGCTTCGGGAAGGAGACGTACCGCGCGTATGATGTTGGCCCGCGGGAATTTAGACAACCAAATCTTCCTCTCCGCCGCGGGAGATGACGATCTCGCCGACATCCTCCAGGGCACGGATGACGTTGACGACCTTCTGCTGCGACTCTTCGACGTCCTTGACGCGCACCGGCCCCATGTAGTCCATGTCCTCCTTGAGCATTTCGGAGGCGCGCTTGGACATGTTCTTGAAGAACTTGGCGCGCAACTCCTCCGTGGCTCCCTTGAGGGCAAGGGAAAGTTCCTTCATTTCCACTTCGCGGAGCACGCGCTGGAGCGAACGGTCGTCGAGCTTGATGATGTCTTCGAAGACGAAGAGCCTGCGCTTGATCTCCTCGGCGAGTTCCGGATCGTTTTCCTCGAGGTGTTCCATGATGTTGCGTTCCGTTCCGCGGTCGGCGTTGTTGATGATGTTGACGATGGCGTCGATGCCTCCGGCGAGCGTGAAGTCCTGCCCCATAACCGTGCTGAGCTTTCTTTCGAGCACTCTTTCCACCTCCCGGAGCACCTCCGGAGTGATTCTGTCCATCCGGGCGATGCGCTTGGCGACCTCGGCCTGCATCGTGGCGGGGAGTCCGCCGATGATTCCCGCCGCCTGGGCGGGTTCGAGATAGGACATGATGAGCGCGATGGTCTGAGGATGTTCCCCTTGAATGAAGCCGAGCACCTGCTGCGCGTCCGTGTGCCGCATGAAGTCGAACGGACGGACCTGAAGGCTTGCGGTGATCCGCGTGAGCAGGTTGTGCGCACGTTCCGGACCGAGGGCGCGCTCCAGGATGTCTCTGGCGTAGTCCACGCCGCCCCGGGCCATGTATTCCCGGGCGAGGAGGACCTCCTGCGCGTCTTTCAGCACGATAAGGCGCTGTTCCGGAGTTACCTTCCGCAGATTCGCGATCTCCAGCGTGACGATCTCGATCGTGGTGTCGTCCATTCTCTTGTAGACTTCCGCCGCGATCTCGTTTCCCAAGGCGACCATGAGAATGGCTATCTTCTCTTTTCCCGGCATTCCCTTGGTTCCGGACTTTGCCATGGTCTCCCCTCCGTCCTAATCTTCGGAGAGCCAATCCTGAACCAGGTTGGCTATCTCTTCGGGCTTGCTCCTCGCATAGGCGCGAAGCTGTTCCTCCAGAACGGCGAGCTCACCCTGCGCCTCGAGAAGTTCGGGCGAGGAAAGAAGCTCCTGGATGGACGGAATACGCTTCGGCTCTTGAGAGGGCGCCATCGCCTGCCGTATTCTTCTGCGCCGCATCCAGATCAATCCCGCCGCAACGGCGGCGGCAAGGAGAATCGCTCCGACAACGAGCGCGATGACGAGTTGCATCCGCCGCTCCGCCGCAAGCTGATCGGCCAACGTGTCGGCGAATGTTGTAGAGAACCTCATCGAGTTGATCACAAGCTGGTCGCCCCGCGTTTCGTTCAATCCGATCGCCGGAGCGACCAGTGCCCGCAGTTCTCCGAGGCGTTCCGGCGGAAGCTCGTCGTCCACAAGAACCGATGCGGAAAGCCGCAGTATCGCGCCCGGAGTGACCACCTGCTGAGTTTCGCGGGTGGTGATTTCGTAGTTGTTCGTGGTCTCGGTCTTTGCGTATTCGGTCTCGCCCGCCTGCTGCTGCGCAAGCGCATATCCGGGAATATTCGTCGTCGTGCCCGGAGCGCCGCCGATGGGGCCTCCCGTTCCGGTGTATGTTTCTTCCATCTGCTGCTGACTTCGGATGACGCCTCTGCCTGTTTCCCCGGGGATGTACTCTTTCGTCGCGCTGGTGCGGCGGTCGAAGTCGAGGTCGACTTTTATGCGGACAACGACCTTTCCGGGGCCGAAGACCCGTTCAAGCATCATGCGGACCTTGCCCTCCAGTTCCCGTTCCTGCTGTCGCTCCAGCTCGCGCTGAACGGAGGAAACCGTCCTCCCGTCGCCCGCGCCGGAGTAGATGAAGAACTCCTGGTCGAGAAGGTCGGAAAGCACCTTGCCGCTTGTGTCCACTACCGTGATATTTTCCGGAACAAGCCCCTGCACCGCGTGGGAGACGAGGTGCACGATGGATTTTACATGATCCGGGCCGATCTGCATTCCGGAACGGAGACGGACGAGGACGGACGCCGTCGAGGGCTGCTGCTCTTCGAGAAAGAGCCGTCGCTCGGGGATGACTATATTCACCTTCGCGTAGTCGACGGCGTCGACCTGGCGTATGGTGCGCTCCAGCTCGCCTTCGAGGGCGCGGATATAGGTTATCTTCTGCTGGAACTCGCTCAATCCCATCTTCGTCGTGTCGAAGATCTCGTAGCCGACGCTGCCTCCCTTGGGAAGGCCGCCTTGAGCAAGACTCAAACGAGTTTCGTAGACCTGATCGCGCGGAACAAGAATGGCGTTGGCGGCAGGATCGAGCCTGTAGTCGACCTTGTTTTCGCGAAGCCAAGCGACGATGGCCGACTGGTCTTCGACCTCGAGGGCGGAGTAGAGCGGTTCATAGGCGGGGCGACCCGCCCAATAGACTCCGAGAATCAAGGCAAGCATGACAAACGTCGACGCTCCCGCAATGGAGAATCGCTGCCACGGTCTTAGGGACGACCAAAAGAGGCCGCCCCGGGAGAGCGCCTGCCGCAACCAGTTCATCGGCTACTTCCTACACCGACATGCGTCCGAGCTGCTGGTATGCGTCGACGAGCTTGTTCCGGACCTCGGTGATCAGGCGGAGAGCGAACTCCGCACGCTGGGCCGAAAGCACCACCTCGGAGATATCATCGACATCGCCCGTGGCCAGTCTGTTGACCATCGTATCGGAATCCTGCTGAAGGTCGTTCACATTTTTCATGGAAGTCTCCAGGAGGTCTTCGAAAGAGAGCCCTGTACCGCGAGGCGCGTCCGTTCTTTCAGAAACCGCAACTACAGCCGGCCGAGATTGAATCCCCGCCATTTTCATCAAATCGAGCTTCAAGCCGTCCACTTGAATCTCCTCCTCTTCACGATAAGAGTACCTGGAACGTATTGTAACACAACGGACAAGGTTATAACAAAAACGGGAGGCGGTTGTGTGCGCCTCCCGTTCCACGGGTCATGAGCCCTGAGACTCTTTCGCGAAGGGGAAATCGATTCCCCTTTTCGCTAAATCGAAAAAACATCAACCGCGCATGATTTCGAGCGCCCCGGACCACATGTTCCGGGCCGCGTCCGCGACGGCAAGATTCGCCTCGTACGCCCTGCTTGCAACCAACATATCGGTCATTTCCCTGACGACGTTCACGTTCGGAAAGGCGACATACCCCTCTTCGTTCGCGTCGGGGTGCTCCGGCTGATAGGCGAGCCGGGGGGGAGTGTCGTCGTGCGCGATCTCGGTCACGCGGACGCCTCCTATGTCCTCGTAGCCTCCGATGGTCTTGTCGAGCATCTCCGCGAAGACCGGAACCCGGCGCTTGTAGGGGCCTCCCTCGGGGGTGCGCGTCGTATTCACGTTGGCGAGGTTCGAAGAAATCGCGTCCATCCACAGACGGTGCGCCGTGAGCGCGCTTCCGGAAACATCGATGGAACGAAACATTCTCATGATCATCGTCCTCCTATGACAAGGCGATAGAGCGAGCCCTTCTTGGCAACGAACCGGGACATGGCGCTATACGCCATGCGCGTCTGCGAAAGCACGGCCATTTCTCTTTCAGGGTCGACGTTGTTGCCGTCGAGACGGAACTTCTCGTCGTAAATTTTTATCTCCTCGGGGACGACCGCGCTCACCGTCATCGGTCCCGACGGTATGTGCCCCTCGTTGGTAATTTTCATCGGAAGACGGCGCGGACCGTCGACAACCTCGCGGAGCTGATCTTCGAAGGAGACGTTTCGGCGGGCATACTCGGGAGTATTAGCGTTGGCAAGATTCCGCGAATTCGACTCGAACCGCCTCGACAGCCCCTCCATCGTTTTTTCCATTACTTTCCAGTTAAAATCGCCGATCATCGCCGTATTCCTCCTCGAAAACGCTCTTTCTCAGTTTCGG
>LVBO01000016.1 GCA_001604435.1 Synergistales bacterium Syner_01 | reverse complement strand
GTACTGCTCGACGGGAAGGCGGCGACCTCCTGCACTGTGCTCGCGGTGCAGGCGAGAGGAAAATCCGTCGTCACGATCGAAGGGCTCTCCTCGGACGGCGCGCTTCATCCGATCCAGCAGGCGTTCATCGACCACGACGCCATCCAGTGCGGGTTCTGCACGCCCGGGATGATCATGTCCGCGTACGCGCTGCTGAAACACAACCCCTCCCCCACGCGCGAAGAGATTCGGCGCGGCATCGAGGGAAATCTCTGCCGTTGTACCGGCTATCTTCCGATTATCGACGCCATCGAGGACGCCGCAAGGAGGATGAGAACCCATGAGAGTTGACGCTCCGTCCTCTCTGTTCGAACTTCGTCAGCTACTCGAAGCGGCGGTTTCTACTCCCGGGCAAAGTCGTCTGCTCGCTGGAGGAACGGATCTGCTGGTCCGGTTCCATGCTTCGCCCGAACTCTCCGCGGACCTTATCGATCTCTCTGGCATCGATGAACTGAAGGGGATTATCATTCGTGATACCTACCTGGAAATAGGAGCGTGCACCACTTTCTCCGAGATGGAACGGCATCCTGTGATCCGCGAAAGATGCGCGGCGCTCGCTCGAGCCGCGGCGCTCGTCGGCTCTCCGCAGATACGCAACCTCGGAACGATCGGCGGCAATCTCGCCAACGCCTCGCCTGCGGCGGACAGCCTGCCTCCTCTCTGCGCCCTCGACGCGACCATCCTCGCGGAGAATTCCGAAGGCGAGGAGATAGCGCTTCCCGCGGGGGAACTGGCGACGGCCCCCGGAAAGACCGGTTTGCGCCAGGACCAGTACATCCGCGCTGTCAGAATTCCGCTGCACCGGAACACGTTTTCCTACTTCGTCAAGACGGGAAGCCGCAAAGCGGTCGCCATCTCGAAACTCAGTCTCGCCTTGGCCTTCCGGCATATGGACGCACAAGCGCGAATCTTCGCCGGTTCTCTGGGAGCATCTCCGGTGCGCATGCGCGCCGCCGAAGAGGCGCTCGAACGGCGCGACTGGAGCGCGCGGAACCATGCGGCTTTTCTCGACGCCCTTTCGGCCTCGGTCGAGGAGAACATCCCGGGGAGGGCCTCGCTCCCTTTCAAGCGGTTTGCCGTCCGCGGGCTCGGGGACGATCTGTGGGCGGCCGTAAAGGAGGCGATATCCGGTGAGTGAGTTGAAATATGTCGGACACGACGTCCGGAGAAACGACATCGTCGAAAAAGCCTCCGGAAGGATAAAGTATCTGGGCGACCGCATGCCGGGCGGAGCAGCGCACGGCCGGCTTCTCCTGAGTTCCGTCGCCAGAGGCCGCGTCGTCGGCTTCGACGCTTCCGAGGCGGAGAAGATGCCGGGAGTCATCCGTGTCTTCTCTCCGCAGGACGATCCGGGAAGGACGTACAACAGCGCGCTCTTTCTTCCCGACCAGACGGATCTTCAGGACCACCGCATCTTTACGGACACCCCGCTTTTCGTCGGCGACGTCGTCGGCGCGGTGCTTGCGACGGACGAAGAGACTGCGCGGAAAGCCGCATCCCTCGTGAAGATGGAGATCGAAGAGGAGGAGCCGCTCGTCGACCTTTTTACCGCTTCTCTTCCCGACGCCCCCTCCTTCCGCGAAGGTACGCCGCAGGTCGTCGAAGGAAGAATAGCGTACGGCGAGGACGCCCTTCCCGAGGATGCGGTGGTTCTGGAGACGTTCGTCAGGACGCAGAAGGTGCACCATGGAGCTATGGAAAACCACATCTGCGAGGCCAGAATGGAGTACGGCGGCGTTCTGCTCGTCGAGACGCCGTGCCAGATGGCCTTTACCGTGCGTTACGCGCTGGCGGGCCTCCTCGGGCTTCCGTTCAACAAGGTCCGAGTTGTTAAAACACCTGTCGGCGGAGCCTTCGGAGGAAAGCAGGAGGTGGTGATCGAACCGCAGTGCGCGTTGATGGCGCTCAAAACCGGTCTCCCGGTTCGTATCGCGCTCGACCGGACGCAGAACATCATCGCCACCAGGACAAGAGCGGCCTCCGCCGGGTATGTCAAAGTGGCGGCCGACAGTCAGGGCACCCTCCTCCGACGGGAGATGGACATCCTGTTGGATGCGGGCGCCTACGCCACGGGAAGCCACAGAGTCACCATGGCCATGGGGAAGAAAACCTCCCGGCTGTACCGGATCCCTTCCCAATCGTTCCGGGGCCGCACGGTCTTCACGAATACGACGCCGGCGGGCGCATGCCGCGGGTACGGCTCTCCTCAGATTCACGCGATTACGGAGATCGCGATGGACCTGCTGGCGCGCAAGCTGGAGATGGACCCTGCGGAACTCCGGCTGAAGAATCTCGTCCACCCTTGGGATTCCGACCCGGCGGGCGGACCTCCCCTTGGC
>LVBO01000661.1 GCA_001604435.1 Synergistales bacterium Syner_01 | reverse complement strand
CCACGAAGACCGACTCGGAGTGGCAGTAAAGTACGGGAACGCGGATCGTCGTCGGCCAGATGGAGATGTCGGGGTCGCGGAGAATTTTCCTTGTTTCGTTGACCATCTTCATCTCTTCGTCGGTGAAGCCGTTCTCCAGCAGAGCGCCAATCTGCGGAACGACATTGAGGTGAATCTGCTTGATGAACTTCTTCGGCGCAATAGTCCCTTTCATCTGCTCTTCAAGCTCGTTCATGCCGTTCTTGCCCGCTCCGGAGACGGACTGGTAAGTGCTCACCACGATGGAACGGATGCCGAAACGCTCGTGAACTCTGTAGAGTCCCAGTACCATCTGGATGGTCGAGCAGTTCGGGTTCGCGACGATCCCCTTTGAATACCCCTTGAGCAGATCCCCGTTGATCTCGGGGACGACGAGGGGGATCGCCGGATCCATTCGGAACGCCGACGAGTTGTCGATGACGACGCTTCCCGCTTCGGCGGCGACGGGAGCGAACTCGCGGGAAACGGATCCGCCGGCCGAGAAGAGGAGATAATCATACCCCTCCTTCATCGCTTTCTTCGTGAGTTCCTTGACTTCGTATTTTTCCCCGTGGAACTCCACTCCGGCGCCGGCGCTCTTCGCCGAGGCGTAAAAATCTATCTTTCCCGGCTTCACGTTCTGCTCCTGAAGCACCTTCGTCATCATGCGTCCAACTTCTCCGGTAGCGCCGACTACTGCTATCTTCATTGAAAACATCTCCTTTCGTGAATGCAATCAAAAAAAGGCCCGCCCCGTGGAGGAACGAGCCTGCACTTTCGCGGTTTTCCGGGATTATAGGTAGATCGCGCGCCCCTGTCAATAGAAATTTTCGAAGAAGCGGTGTACAATAGAGTCGAACATCTTCGGGGCGGGGTGAAACTCCCCACCGGCGGTGATGAGCCGGAAACGGCTCCAAGCCCGCGAGCCGAAAGGCCGATCCGGTGTGAATCCGGAGCCGACTGTAAGGGCGTCCTTCGGGACGGACCGGAGTCAGGATGGAAGAGGGTGTCGAAGACTGCACACGTGCCCCGGATGCGTCGCGTCCGGGGCATTATTATTTTTGAAAGGACTTGATCGTACTATGGAAGCCGTATCCCGCTGCAACACGCGCCGTCTCGTCTGGACCGCGCTGCTCTCCGCACTTGCCGCGGTGCTGATGTACATCGACATGGCGCTGCCGATTTTTCCCCGTTTTCTGAAGCTCGACATCTCCGATCTTCCGGCGCTGGTTGCTTCGTTCTCCTACGGCCCGGTTGCCGGAGTCTTCACCGAGCTTATCAAGAACCTCATCCACATGTTCACCACTTCCTCGGCAGGCATCGGCGAAGCGGCGAATTTCCTGATGGGCTCGGCCCTCGTCGTCCCGGCGGGGCTGATCTACCGGACAAACCGGACGAAAAAAGGCGCCGTCGCCGGACTGGTAGCAGGAACCCTCTGCATGGCAGTCACAGCATCCTTTGCGAACTACTTCATTCTGCTCCCCTTCTACTCGCACCTGATACCTCTTGAACAGATCATCTCGATGTCCAACGCGGTGATACCCGCGATTCACGACAAGTACACCCTCATCCTCTACGCCGTCATCCCGTTCAACCTCCTGAAGGGCGCTCTGGTCTCCATCGTGACGATCCGCCTGTACAAACGTATCAGCGCCATGCTGTGCCGTTAATATTCTCCTGAACACAGAACACCTCGATCACGCGACAAACCCGCCTTGCGGCGGGTTTGATTTTTTTCTTGACACCTTCATCGCAGTCTGTATAATCATGTCAATATCTCAAATGTCGACATTTAACATATCGCATCCTGAAGGAGGTTTCGGAGTGCTCAAAGCACATTCATTCAGACACAGTACGCTTGGAGAGGAAGTGGCCTCCTACCTCGGCAAAGAACTCCTGCTCTCCGAAAACTACACTCCCGGCTCCTTCATAAGGGAGGAAGAACTCGCGAAGGCGTTGAACGTGAGTAGGGCGCCGGTCCGCGAAGGAATCAAGATACTGGAAGGATTCGGCCTTCTCCGCACTATTCCGCAGAAAGGGGCGATGGTCGTCGCTTTCTCCCCTGAAGAGGTGGAAGAACTCTACGATATTCGTTACGCTCTCGAAGAAATCGTCTTCCGTGAGATTATCGAAAAAAATCTGTTTTCTCGCGACGATTACGATTTTTTTAGGAAAAAGCTTGATAAAATGCTTCTTCTTGGAATGAATACCGACTCAAAGGAAACCATCCTTCTTGAATTCAGCAGAATCGACATGGACTTCCATACATCGCTCGCGGAAAAATCCGGGAGACGATGGACGTTGAGAATGCTCGAAATGGTCTACAGACAAATTCAGCAGGCGGTGTTGAAGGATCTTGCCGCCGAGAACGATATGAAAGCTTTGGTAGATGAGCATATACGCATTCTGGACGCGTTGCTGGCCGGCGATCTGGAAGAACTGAAAAAAGGACGTTTTTTCAGCTATTTTCAGAGGAGAATCGCCCCCGGAAGAGAAAGTCGACTGGCTTCCGGAGTACGAAACACCTGCGCGGGAAAGAACGATTTCACTCAAGGGGAGGAATAAAAATGGCAAATGCACGAAAAGGAGCGCTTGAAGGACTTCGCGTCCTCGATCTTACCCGCGTGCTCGCGGGGCCGTTCTGCACGATGATGTTCGCCGACATGGGCGCGGAGGTCATCAAGATCGAAGAAGCGGGAAAAGGCGACGACACCCGGCAGATGGGCCCCTTCAAGAACGGCGAGAGCGCATACTTCATGAACTTGAACCGGAACAAGAAAGGAATCACTCTGAACCTGAAGAACTCCAAGGCGAAAGCGATCTTCCTCGATCTTGTGAAGAAGGCCGACATTGTGATCGAGAACTTCCGCCCCGGCACGATGGAAAAACTCGGACTTGGGTACGAAGAGCTGAAAAAAATCAACCCGGCGATCATCTACGCCGCGATCTCCGGTTTCGGTCACACGGGACGCTACAGCCAGCGACCGGGGTACGACATCATCTCCCAGGCCATGAGCGGGCTCATGAGCACCACAGGATGGCCCGGCGGCGAGCCGACCCGTACAGGAACCGCCATGGGCGACGTATTGGGCGGGCTCTCCTGCGCGATCGGCATTCTCTCGGCAGTCTTCAACCGGACTTCCACCGGCCTCGGACAGAAGGTCGACGTGGCGC
>LVBO01000182.1 GCA_001604435.1 Synergistales bacterium Syner_01 | reverse complement strand
CCCTGCGCTGATGTCCCGACGTGTACGGGTCTCGCACCTCCGAAAGACTCGCCAGAACGAGGACGGTCTGCTCCCATGATTTTTTGAGCGCGGAGACGGTTCTGTTCAGCTCCCTGATGATGGAGCCGATTCGCTTTTCGTTCGCCGCCTGGAGCGAGATGTCCTGGAATACCGTGTACGTTCCGAGCATCTTCCCCGAAGGAGTCAGCGGAAAGACGATGCATGCAAGCGGGATCGTGGTTCCGTCTTTTCGCTTTCCTTCCGCATGGAACTCCGAGGAATCGTGTTCTCTTTCGACTGCGGCTTCTTCATCTTTTTTTCCATTGCCCCGGATGAAGTCTTCGACCTTTTTGCCGAGAACATCCGTATTTTCCAGCCCGAGCATCCGAAGCGCTTCCATGTTGGCGCGCTTGATCGTTCCGTCTCTTCCCGAGAAGAACAGACCCATGGGGGCGTTGTCGAAGAGGCGCGTCAACTCGGCCGCCCTCGAATCGGCCTGACGTTTGAAAGCAAGTGAGAGGATCGCTCCCAGCAAAGTGAGGAAGGCGAGGAGGAGGGCTGTGGTTTTCAGCCACGAAGGGATCACCATGAAGACGGGACCGGAGGTCCATCGGGCGAGCGTTTTGAAATAGACCGAGTCGGGGTTTCTTTTCATCTCGCGGAGGTGTTTATCGATCGCTGCCGGAATCGCCGGGTCGGAGCCGGGCGGCGCGGCGAAAAAGAGGCGCGTCGGGTTGAAGCTGATGGCGGTGTCTTCGAGGTTATAGGCGCGCATGTGGTGGGCGCCGAAAAAACGGTTTGTGAGCGCCGCGTCCGCTTTCCCGTTTGCGACGGCCTGGAAGGCGCTTTCAAAGTCGGAAAAGGTGACGAACGAAACGGAGAGCCCGAAATCGTGGATGATACGGTCGAAAATTTCCTGCTGGATCGAGCGATAGAGGACGGCGACCCGTTTCCCGTCGAGGTCGGGAATCGAGCGGATGCCGCTTCCGCGGCGTGAAAAAACCTGGAACCAGCTGTACAGCGCAGGGTCTGAATGGAAGGTGAACATCTTTCCGCGCGCCTCCGTGAAGGCAACGTCGGGCATCAGGTCGATCTCTCCCTTTTCGAGACGGTCGAGCCCCTGGCTCCATGTGCCGTGGACGAACCTGATCTCCCACCCTTCTTTCTCGGCTATGTACCTGACGATGTCCGCGAAAATCCCTGCGGGCAGGCCGGATTCCGCAGTGAAGATCTTCGGGCTGTTCTCGTAGAAGCCGACGCGGACGATTCTCGAGGCGAAGAGGTTGGTCGGGAGGCCGAGCATACACGCAATACAAAGGGCGAACGCGAAAAAAAGGCGCAGCCGCTTCGGGAGCGGCACATTGCGATAGCGACCGTACTGAGCGTTCATGAGATCAGCCCCTCTCTTACGCAATAGAATAGCGCATTCTCTCGGAAAGGCAATGGGACACGAAAAATTCTTCTTGACGGTCTCCTCCTTCCCGTGGTATTATCCTCCGAAATGCAGAATCGGGAGGTACTTCTCGTGATCCGAAGAAGCGTTCAATGTAAGAATTGGTGGTGGCGGGCTTTCTAGCCTGCCGCCCGTGACCATAGAGACCGCGAAACGGAAGTAGTCGCGCTTTACGGCCGTGGAGGCAGGTCCCCGAAACGGGATCGCTTCACGGTCGTCGTGTATTTTTACCCTGAAGGGGGAGGACGCCGTGAAGACGTCTTCCCCCTTGTGTTTTTCAAGGGAGAACAAAGGAGAGAAAGGATGCGATTCATGATGAAAATGCTGCGAGGAGAAAGCGAGTTTATCTCGTTGGGAAAAGAGTATGGACTTGTTCCTGTTTTGGCGGAGATCTCCAGCGGGGGACGCGGCGCATCGTCGCTCTTCGGGGCGCTGAAAAGCGACGAGCGTTTCACCTTCCTTATGGAAGGCGACGGCAGGGATGTGCATCGGGGGCGGTACGCCGTGATGGGGTGCGCGCCTTTGAAGACCTTCGAGCTGCGCGGCGGGGATGAAGCGCGGGGGAGGGGGTATCTCGGGCGACTGAGAGAGT
>LVBO01000660.1 GCA_001604435.1 Synergistales bacterium Syner_01 | reverse complement strand
GTTGGAGATAGCGAAAGAACAAAAGTGAAACAGGCCGAGGGCGACCGCGCCGAAAACGCCGATCCAGTCGAGCCCTGTTTTCTCGAAGCCCGGAATGATCTGACGTATTATGCGGTGCGGCAGATCGGCCGGGTCGAGTTCTGTCAGCTTCTCGAAGGTGGAGTTCACCGCGAAAAACTCGTAATCTACCGCCTTCCCGAAGTCGTCGAGTACGATGCGGTGATGGGCGAAGCCGATCGGAGGGCTGTGCAGAATATGCTCCTCGATATCCAACGTCATGCTGGAAGCGCCTCCGTTGGGAGAAACGACAGCGCCGGAACGGTTCCGGCTACTCTCTTGTGTCGGAAGTTTCTCCGAAGAAACAATAAAAAACATTGGATATGTTGCTATCTTACCATGAAACAAGAGCCAAAAGAAAGAGCGGCGAAGCTCCGGGGACGGCATGCGTTTATCTGTTGTCTCCGCGACTCCCGAGAGACATGAGCTCGCTTTGGTTTCTTATTCCGCGCGGTTCGGGGTGAATTTTCGTAATGGAACTGAGACAGTGGCGCATCACATCCGCAAGACTTGCTCTCTATCATTGCGACGTAGCTCAATCGTTGAAAAAGGGAGGAACTGCTATGAGGAAATATGTTTTCGCGCTGCTGTTGTTAGTCTGTATGTCCTTGCCCGCGTCTGCGGCGAAGATATACACGGAGCCCTACCTGCTGAGTCTCGATCCGTCCAGCGAAATGAACGTCTGCTGGCTGCTCGGCGAGCCGGGAGAGGAAGCCTGGGTGGAGTTCGGCGAATCGGAAGCTTTGGGGGAAAGAGCCCGTGCGGAGCTTTTCGAGGTTAAAGGGATCAGAACATCCGCGACCCTCGAAGGGTACGACGACGATCCGGTGAAGAACCCGGAGTTGGCTGTCTATCAGCGCATTGCGACGCTGACGAACCTCAAGCCCGGCGCCGCCTATCACTACCGCGTCATGACGAAGAGCGCAGGAAAGGTTTCGGAAGGCAAGCGGTATTTCTTCAAGACCGCTCCGGAAGCTGGAAAACCCTTCTCGTTCGTGCTGCTTTCGGATCTTCAGCAAAAAAAACAGATTTTGGATACGGTGGGTATGGCCGGAAGAGAGAACGCCGACTTCATCATCTACGCCGGAGACTTTCAGAATACGCCATGGAAGGCGAGCGAGTGGTTCCCGGTGGAAAACTGCTTCACTAAACCCGAGGAAAAAGGCAAAGAGTGGTTCACCGCCATGCAGCAGACGGAGGGCGGCGCGAGGCTCCTGCAGTATCTTCCGCTCTTCCCCTGCCCCGGCAACCACGAGGCGGACGATCAGAGAATATGGACGGACAAGGGAATGGCCGTAGATCCTTCGAAGAAGACCCTGTCCATTTATATGCAACTTTTCCGCCCGTTGTATCCGGAACAGGAATATCAGCGGAACGGGAAGCATTGGTACTCGGCTGACTACGGCGATCTCCACATCGTCTCCCTGTCCATCTTCCGGTGGCACCCCTGGGACGGCTACGAAGCTCCGGGCTGGATCCTCTTCGACGACATCTCCCCCGAAAGCCCTCAGGTC
>LVBO01000181.1 GCA_001604435.1 Synergistales bacterium Syner_01 | reverse complement strand
TTACGGTTTGGCGGCCTCCCTCGCGCTGGATCCCATCGAAAAAAAACCTCTCTACCACTGGAAGCCGGGAACCTCGGTGCTGTCGCTGGGGTCGATTGGGTGTTCGATGCACTGTCCCTTTTGTCAAAATTGGCAGCTTGCGGAGTGTTCACCGTCCGTCTCGTTGCACAGGATCGACCCCGAAGACCCGGTGCGTCTCGCGATGCAGCAAGGAGCGCCTTCCGTTGCGTTCACCTATAATGAGCCGTTGACCTGGTTCGAGTTTCTCAAGGATTCATGTCGCTTCCTTCGAGAGGAAATGATCCCCGTCGTTCTGGTCAGCAACGGCATGATCAACGCAGCTCCGCTGGAAGAAATCGCTCCGTATATCGCCGCGGCGAACATCGACTTGAAAGCCTTTTCACCCGATGCCTACCGCGGTATGGGAGGGGAGCTCGATGCGGTCAAAAGAACGATCAGAACGCTTTCGGCCGCGGGAACACACGTAGAAGTCACCTTTTTGCTTGTGCCCGGAATCAACGATGACGCTTCCTCCTTTGCGGAGATGGCGTCCTGGCTCGCGTCTCTTCACCCGGCGCCTGTGCTCCATATTTCCCGCTACTTCCCGAATCGCGAATGGAGGGTTCCAGCGACCTCCATGGAACGTATCAAGGAGTTCGAGCGCATAGCGCAGGAATGTCTCCAGTGGGTATATCCCGGCAATATCGACGGAGAGAGCTGCACACGGTGTTTAGAATGCGGCGGAGCGCTTCTTCGAAGACGCCGTTATACGCTTCTTGAAAAGAACGTCGACGAAGAGGGACGATGCGCCTTTTGCTCTTCGCCGACGCCGATTACTCTTTAGCCGTATTTGGGAGGAATGCATTCCGATGAAAAAAATACTGTGCTTTGTCCTGGCCGCCGCAGGGCTCTTCATGTTGATCCGTACCACTGCGTTCTCTCCGGAACGATGGCCTCTCCCTCTTGCGATCGGAAGCGGAGAGCTCCTCCCGGTGACGATCCAGCCGGGGATGAACGCACGGCGGGCGGCGGAGGAGTTCGTCGAGGCGGGGATAGTGGAGAAGGGGCGCGGCGCCGCATTCGCCCGCTGGATGGTTCGATTTTCCATCGACCGTCGTCTGCGGCCCGGGGTGTACCATGTACGGAAGGGCTCTCCTTGGGAAGTCGCGAGGCAAATGAAAACGGCAGAGCCCGGCTTTCTTTCAATGGCGCTTGTGCCTGGTACCGATATCTATTCCTTCGGAGCGCTCTTCCCGGAAAAATCTCTTTCGGGGGAGAGTCTTGAAAAATTGCTGGAGGATGAAAGCCTGTACCCGTCGGAAATGCGCAGTTTGCTCCCGGAAACAACGGAAGGTCGCCTCGCCTTTCTTCTTCCCGAAACCTACCATCTCGCTTTCTTGAATGAAAGGGAGTTGGTCGCCGCCGCTGCAGCGCTCTGGTGGAGACGAATCGGTTCCTCGATAACACCGGAGCGGAGGAACAAGGAAACCTTCGAGGAGTTGGCGATCCTTGCTTCCCTGGTAGAACGCGAAGGTTTTCGGGACGACGAACGCCCGCGTATCGCCGGCGTGCTGTTCAACAGAATGGTGAAGGGGATGCAGCTCCAAATCGACGCAACGGTCGTCTACGCATGGAGAAGAAAAGGACGGGACATAACTCGGGTGCTCTTCAAGGACCTTGAGATTGACTCGCCCTATAATACGTATAAAATCCAAGGTCTTCCACCTGCGCCGATTTGTACCTCCTCAGAGATTTCATGGAACGCTGTTCTCAATCCCGAGCGGCACGATTTCCTTTACTACGTCGCTCAATCGGACGGGTATCACCTGTTTGCCGAAACCTATGCCGAGCACCAGAAAAACATCGTAAAGGCGCGTTCCAAATGATGCCTTTCCCTCCGCGGATCTCCTTTGCTCCTGATATGGGGTGTTTCGGGCTCCGGCTTCCCGTTGCGCAGATTGTTCTCTTGAGCTGGATCGTAGCGGAATACGACGGACTTGGATTCGTCAAGACGGAAAGCGCTACGCTTGAAATGCGCGTCGAGAATGCCGCGGAAAACTCTCGCAAGGGAAGAGACGCCTATGTTTCTCTCTTTTTTCCGGAGAAGAAACGGGATGACGTGTTAGAATTACTTGGAGCCCTTACAAATGAAGGTTTGGAGATCAGTTTTATCTTCGAACAGCTTCCTTCATCGTATTCCGCGAAGGATTCGGCGACAGAACGGACATTGGAGGATTTTGATACGCTATGAGCATCAACGCAAAACTGGGTGAACTGTTACGGGCAGTAGCGCGCACGGGCGCCGATTTTGCCGATCTGTATTTCGAGAGAGCGGCGTCGCATTCCTATGCCTTCGAGGATGGCAGCTTTGAAGAAATTTCTTCGTCTTCTTCCGAAGGAGTAGGCGCTCGGATCCTTTTGGGCGAAGCGACTTCTCTTGCGTATGCGCCGGGAGTCGCCCTGGAAACGGGAGCTTCCTGTCTTCACGAAGCGGCGGAGCACAGCGGTCTTTCCCTCGCGCGGCAACAGATGCCCGCGATTCGAGTCGTGGACAGGGAGCCGCCCTTTCCTACTCCAGAATACGCTTTTTTTTATGAACTGGATAAGCGAATAAAAGCGGGTTCGATGTGGATACAGCAAGTATCCATGAATCTCGACACGGCTTTTAAAAGTTTCAGCGTGTTCAACAGCGAAGGTTCTATCGCCGGGGATAGGCGGCTGTACACGATTTTCAGCGTAGAGGTCGTTGTTGAAAAAGGCGGCGTACTGCAAACCGGATATGAATCCGAAGCGTTCTCAATGGACTGCGGCGAGTTCTTCAGGTCGGTTTCTCCTCTGAAGGTCGCACGGACAGCCCTCTCACGAGCTCTCCTCATGCTCGACGCGCCCCTGTGCCCCGCAGGCGCAATGCCGGTGCTGCTCTCGGGAGAAGCTGGAGGCACTATGATCCACGAGGCATGCGGACACGGGTTCGAGGCGGACATCATTCAGAAGGACTTTTCCGTCTATCGGGATAAAATAGGCAAGCAGGCGGCGAGCTCGCTGATCACGCTTGTCGACGACGGGTCAATCCCGGGGTATCTCGGAAGCGGTACCTTCGACGACGAAGGCACTCCGTGCAAACGCAACGTCCTTATAGAAAAGGGAGTTGTCCGGAGTTACATCAGCGATATCGCCTCGTCGAGACGAGGCGGCCTTCCC
This sequence comes from Synergistales bacterium Syner_01, assembly GCA_001604435.1. GTDB lineage: Bacteria > Synergistota > Synergistia > Synergistales > Aminobacteriaceae > JAAYLU01. The sequence continues at coordinate 2,227 of LVBO01000181.1, read as the reverse complement.
TTGACTGGAAACGGCAGACGGAGTTCATATCGCTCCGTTCCTCAGCCGAGGATGACGAACACGTATATCGAACCGGGAAACTCCTCGCCCGAAGAAATGTTGCGCTCGATGAAAAGAGGACTTCTCGTCAAAAAAATGGGCGGCGGAGAAGTAAATCCCACATCGGGCGATTTCGTCTTTCATGTTACGGAAGGGTATCTCGTGGATGAAGGACGAGTACTCCACCCCGTACGGGGTGCGGTGCTTACCGGCAACGGCCCGGATGTTCTTATGAATATCGAGGCGGTGGGGGATGATCTTCATTTCCTGCCCGGTATGTGCGGGAAATCAGGACAGAATGTACCTGTTACCGATGGACAGCCTTCGTTGCTCATTGGAAATCTCACCGTCGGAGGGGCAAACACGTGCGATGAAGCTATTTTCGAATAAAAAAAAGAAGGCGCTCGTCAGAACGTCTACGAGCTCGAGAGGGAGAGGGAAGAGAGAAAACTCCAGCGTGTTGTCGCTTTGGATAGAAACGTTCACTTTTTTAATCTTCGCTTTTCTTCTCTATGTGCTCGCTTCGGTTTTTTCTCTCAGAACCGGCATCTGGGGGGATGCGATCCGTTTTTCCCTTCTGAGAAACTGGGGCGGCGCTATCCTCATACCCATTTTTTTCGGGGGATATCTGTGCATCGCCTATTTTTTAAAGACTGGAGCAAAAGGGCTTCTCTCGCAAGCTTTGGGTACGCTGTTGCTTTTCTTGTGTACTGCCCTTCTGTTCGGACTCTTTCAGACAGCCCGTATATTCCAAGGCTTTCCGTTGTTTTCTCCGGGGTATCTCGGGCAGGGACTCGCCGTATTCCTTACCAGGGAGATAGGCGCTCTTGGAACAACGCTTCTCGCGGTGGCGTTGTTGATTCTTTCTGCAACTCTTTATGGCTTTATTCATCCCGCTTCGGTAATTTCAAGGATTTCGAAGATACTCCATTCTCTCCGTTCTCTTTCGATACCGAAGCGCAACAGAACCGATACCGAAACCGTACTCCATAAAGAAATACTTGATGAGAATACCGGAACGGAAGAAGAGGCAGGGCTCCCTTCCCGTTTCGTTTTGGTGCGCCCCCCCTCCCACGGGATTCCTGCGGATGTACTGCAGAGTATTGAAGAATCAAAACTTCCCGAAGAGAAGCTTCCTCAGGAAGGCGCAGAAAGATTCCAGGAAGGAAAGGACAGAACGCTTTTCAATTTTTTCACGCGGAAAAGAAAAAATATGCCGGAGGACGAGGATGTCTTTTGGGATACCATGCCGCCTTCGCCCGCGAACCCCGTTGTTTCGAGCGACGCTCTCGCCGAAGTACAAGAGCAATTCGATGTCGTCGCGCTGCCGGATGTGTATGCCCCTCCGGCAGACCAGGAAGAAAAAAACGATGTCTCCGAAAACGCCCCTGACGCCGAGGAAGACGCGTTCATCCTGAGGCGACCCGAGGAGACTCTATCACAATACGAACATCGAGCGGAGCTTCCCGTAAGAGATTCGGGCGGCGTCGACGATAACGAAGAAGAAACCGAAGGTGTACGGACAGATCCGCACGCCCTGCCCGATATTGAATTCCACATCGTGGAGGAAGAGGGGCCTGTCAGGATCGGTACATTCCCGCCTCCTCCGGAAATTTTCGGCCCCAGGCAGGAGATGGAAACATCCGAGGATAATGAGACCGTCCGCGAACAAGCTTCCTCGATTATCACTACGCTCGCCGACTTCGGCGTGAGCGCGGAGATGGCCGATGTCGTCATCGGACCTACGGTGATTCAGTTCCAACTGCAGCTAGCTCCCGGCATCAAGGTCAGCAAGGTTGCCGGATTGAGCAACGACCTTGCCGTCGCGCTCACCGTGCCTTCGCTTCGCGTAGAGGCGCCTATTCCAGGCAAACCGTATGTGGGTGTCGAGATACCCAACCCGAAAAGAAAAGGAATCGCTCTTCGTACCATACTTGAATCGAGAGTGTTTCTGGACTCGGAAAACGACCTGCCTCTCGCTATGGGGGTTCGAGTCGACTCGCGCCCGTTGGTTGTCGGACTGGAAGATCTGCCGCACCTTCTTGTCGCCGGAACGACGGGTTCGGGGAAAAGCGTCTTTGTTACAAGCTGTATAACCGGCCTCTGCACGCATCGGACTCCCGAAGAGCTCAGGCTGATCCTGATCGACCCCAAACGGGTGGAGCTGAGCATCTACGAACATCTGCCC
>LVBO01000180.1 GCA_001604435.1 Synergistales bacterium Syner_01 | reverse complement strand
GATGGGACTCGGCTCGGAAAAACATTTTTCAAGTATCGTCAGTGCGGAATGTCGGATCTACAAGTGGCTGGAAGAGGATCTTGAAAACCCGAGGAACCAGCGCCATGCGGCAAAACGGGTATACGCCGGGCTGGTGAAGGAGTACAACTTTTCGGGAAGCGAAACGACGGTACGCCGCTATGTGGCTTCGGTGAAGAGGAATCCGGAGTTGAAGAACAGCGAAGTCTTCGTGCCTCGGGTGGTGGTCTACAGCGGAGAGAAGCGGATCGTCGTTCACGGGAGGACGTTCGGAAACAATCACCGAATCCTTGATGCGGACCACTACCTCGAGCTTCTCCGGGAACGCCCCGGAGCCTTCCGGGACGCCCGCCCCCTTTCGGAGTGGAAAAAGACATGGAGCGGTTCCCTGAACACCCTGCTGGAACGCTTCTGCGAGCGGCAGGGTGAGAATCGGGGAATCAAGGAATTCATCGATGTCCTCCTTCTCGTCAGGACATACGGTCAAAAACGGGTGGAAGAGGCGGCGGAGCGGGGCCTTGAAAGCGGACTGAGCAACGCCGCCGGAATCCTCCACATCCTCGAGTCGGCCGAAAGGCGGGAAGAAACGATCCGCCCCCTCGAGTCCGAGCGATGGACCGTCCTTCCCGCAGCGGACGTATCGGCCTATTCCGTCCTGGGAGCCGACCAATGAATACGGCCTTCCTCCTGCAGCTTCATGAAAACCTGAAGAGTCTCACCCTCGGCAATGCCGCCCGGCACCTTGAGGAATGTCTTCGCCAAGCTGCGGAACGGGAATCGAGCTACGAAGTGTTTCTCCTGGAGGGGGATACGTCTTTTTTCAAAGAAAGAGGCGAACTGCTGTTCCAGGTCTTCGCGGAATGGCACGAGCGCGGATCGGTCATCGTGACGACGAATCTTGGATTCGGCAGCTGGACGGAGGTCTTCGGCGACGCCAATACGACGACGGCCCCGCTCGATCGTCTGACCCACAAGGCGTTCATCCTCGAGTGCTCATGGGAAAACTACAGACTGAATGAAACGCTGAGGGGGAGAAAGGAGAAATACTACTCAAAAGAACAACCGCAGAAGAAATGGCAGAGGCGCTCAAAATTCGGATGCCCTTGGCGGTCAGTTATGCGTTGAGAAAACCATTCTTTGCTCAACGAAGTCCTTATGGATATTACGATACGCACCTTCATGCCTTTCAAAAGAAAACCTGTCGAGTCACGCACGCCAAAACAGCTGGTGTACGAAAGCACTTTCGAAATCGGCGAAGCAAACGAACAAAGAACGGCATCCTGAAGAAGCAAACCTATGGAACCTCTGAATACAGCTGAGTCAATCTCGCAGGGACTAACCTAGCTCAATGAAAAGGAAAACCCCTTTAATCAGGGCTTCCCTATTTCATTGCCCCCGTTCCACGAAAAAATTCTGCCCATGTTCAAAAGCTCCTCAAGCGCGTTTTCAAATTGGTTTCCGGAAGAGCGGGGCAACGAACAGGTGATTCCGACCCGCTCCCCGTATTCAAACAGAACATCTTCTTCGGCGGCGCCGTGAGAATGCACCAGCCGGTGCAATGTCTTCACCATATCGTAAGGGGCAACTACCCGATACATATTCCGTATCGTTCGTTCTGAAACTCCGGAAGCGTTCAGAGCGTCCGTTGCAGTCGAGCCATACGCTTCTATCAATCCCCGCACGCCCAGCTTAATGCCTCCGAAGTATCTTGTGACGACAATAAGAGTATTTGAAAGATCAAGACGCGCGATTGCCCCGAGGATGGGCTTCCCTGCGGTTCCAGCTGGTTCGCCGTCGTCGGAAAAGTACTCCCTGTACGAATCCTCGCCAATTCTGTACGCCCAGCAGTTATGCGTCGCCTGCTTGTGCAGATCGCACACTTCCCTGAGCTTCATTCGAACATCGTCCTCCGATCGACAGATACGCACATGCCCCAGAAACCTCGACTTCGAGATCTTCATTTCCACTACGACTTCCGAAGCCGGCTCCTTATAATCAAACAGGTTCACGTTCACACCCAAGCGTCCTTCATCTTTCTGTATGTTTCCGTCAGTTCCTCCGCGACAACGCGCACATCGGCGAATACCGGCATGAAGTTCGTATCTCCGTTCCATCGCGGAACAATATGCAGATGAAGGTGTCCGTCGAAACCTGCGCCTGCCACCTTTCCAAGGTTCACCCCAAGATTGAAGCCCTGAGGGTTCATCGTCTTTCGGAGCACCTCGATGCACCTTCCGGCAAGGCGATGCATCTCAAGTAGCTCTTCATCGGTCAACCCCTCATACTCTGCGGTATGTCGATACGGAGCAACCATAAGGTGCCCTGGATTATAAGGGAAGGCATTGAAAATTATGAAGCATGCCTTCCCTCTGAAGAGAATCAGACGGGCCTCGTCGTTCTCCTCCTTCGGAAAATCACAAAAAATACACCCGTCCTGATCCTTTGAAACGGCTATATACGCCATTCTCCACGGCGCAAAGATATTCTCCACAGCACAACCCCCTCCAACACCCAATGTTTCACGTGAAACATAAAAGGCTTACCATGTATAGAAAATGTTATCTTTTATGTCTTGTTTTTGTATGCTATTTTTTGACTTTACGAATCATTTCCCTCACAACTATGAACATTTGATGCGCTCCAATTGCAGCCCCGAGCATCACGAGCGCTGGGTGCGTCCATGGAGGGTACCCGTTTTCGATCAGCTTTCTTCCTAGATAGTACCCGAGCAGAATATATCCTACCACGAGAAGAGCGCTTGAGACGACCTTTCCGAAAAGCATCAGTTCGGAGTAATTTTTCATTGATCCATTTGAGTATTTCCCGGGAAATACTTCTCGGCGTTCTCTTCAATATACGCGAGAACATCTCGCACCATCTCTTCGTGCACTCCTTCGATATGCAGTTTCATCTTTGACTTTTTCCCTGTTACTCTTATCGAAAAGCCGAATGAGTGTGCTGTTTGTGAAACGCTCTCCGGGAGCTCGAAGCTGTGGGGCGTTTTCTTGAACTTCGTTATTTGTGTGTTCTTTCTTTTTACCATGTCTTCAATCTGGCGTACCGATAATCCATTGTTCACGGCATCCGCAGCAAGTTGCTCCATCTCTTCCCGAGATTCGAGCGGAAGAAGCGCCCTGCAGTGCCCCTCCGAGAGCTCATTATTTGAAAGGAGCGTTTTTACCTCTTCGGGTAACTGAAGGAGGCGTAACTTGTTCGTGACGGATGCCCGGCTCCATCCTATGCTCGCAGCCAGTTCATCCTGTGTGATTGCGTAGACGTTCAGAAGTTCTTCTAGTGCGAGCGCCGTATCCACAGGCGATAGGTCTTCGCGCTGTATGTTTTCAATGAGCGTGATTTCCCGCATTTCCATCTCGTTTCCGTCGATTACTCGCACGGGCGCTTCGGTCAGTCCTACGGCTTTCGCGGCTCGCCATCTTCTCTCGCCGGCCACTATCCAGTAGTCTCCGTCTTCATTTCTTCGCACTATCAATGGTTGGATTATTCCGTGCGCCCTTATCGAGTCCGCAAGTTCCACGAGCGTGTTCTCATTGATTTCTCTTCTCGGTTGGAACGGGTTCGGGAGAATGCGTTCCATCGAAAGCATCGTTATTTCCGGTTCCCCTTCTCCCATGGTTTGCGCCGTCGGGAGAAGCGATGCCAGTCCTTTTCCTAATCCTCTTCCTTTAGCCACAGCGTCGACACCTCCTCAGCGAACTCATCATACGCCTTTGCACCCGAACATGAGGGGTCGTAATAACAAATCGGTTCCGCGTAACTCGGCGCTTCCGCGAGCTTGACGTTTCGAGGTATTAAGGTTTTAAACACGACGTCGCCGAACTGTCTTCGGACTTCATCGGCCACATCGATTGAAAGTCTTGTCCTGGAATCGTGCATCGTCAAGAGTATGCCGTCTATCCCAAGGTTTTGATTCAGCCCGTCTTTTATGAGAGCGATCGTTCTGGAAAGCTGCCCAAGACCTTCGAGTGCGAAATACTCGCACTGGATGGGAATGACCAGCTTATCGGCTGCGACCAGCGCGTTCACCGTCAACATACCGAGAGAAGGGGGACAGTCGAGTATTGCGATGTCGAAACCCTCGATACGCGAGAGAACACGGCGCATCTTCGTCTCTCTGCTGATCGAACTGGCAAGCTCTATCTCCGCGCCCGCAAGGTCCAGTGTCGCCGGAAGTATGGAGACTCCACGCCACTTGGTTTGTAGTATGGCTTCCCGAGGCGGCACATCGCCGAGGAGGACGTTATACAGACTGGGTGAATCGGGGGGAAGGGCGACTCCGAGACCGCTCGTACAGTTCGCCTGAGGATCGATATCGACAGAGAGCACCGAAT
>LVBO01000179.1 GCA_001604435.1 Synergistales bacterium Syner_01 | reverse complement strand
TCGGAAAACGGCGCGAGGAGACTCCGTCCCCTTGACTTTGTAAAACCCCTCCTGTAGGCTTGGTGTTCGATATATGGAACAACGCTGCCGAGCCCCGTGCTTTTCAGCGCACCATCGCATGTACGGAGGGTATGAGTATGCCGTTCGAAAAAAAAGAAGCCGAATCCGGAACTCCAACGCAACGTAACGCCGGTGCGACGCTCTGCCGCGCGCTCTTTTTCTCGGGTCTTGTCATTGCTGTGAGCTCTTTCTTCGTTATCGAAACTCCGCCTGAGTTCAGGCGATGGTTCGCCTCTCTCGTACGTCGCTTCGACGGCGTGGTGCGGAGCGGCATTCGTTCTCTTCAGGAAGAGCCGGACTTCTTCAAAATACTCCATTTCGGTCTGTTCTCGCTGCTTTACGGCTTTCTTCATTCGGCAGGGCCGGGGCACGGCAAGGCGCTCGTAGGGGCGTACTTTCTCCGCAGGCGTCACTCCGCCGGCAAGGTTTTCCTTCTGGCGGGCGTGATCGCCTTCGTGCACACGCTTGGAGCGGTCGTGCTCTCTTTTGTCTTCGCCACGCTGCTGAAGGAGCTCGGGCTCTTCTTTCGCGTCGGCCTTCAAGGGTATCTGATCGCCGCCAGCGGTGCGCTGATTGCCGTCATCGGCCTCGCGATGCTGTTCTACAAGCTTTCGGGGCGGGAAGGTACAAGAAGAGGAACGCTTCTCTTCGAAAACCCTTTCCTGCTGGGAATGGCCGCCGGAATCGTCCCCTGCCCCGCCTCGATGATGTTGATGCTTTTTTCGATCTCTCACGGTATCGTGCCCTACGGGCTCTTTTCCGTGTTTGCAATGTCTCTGGGGATGTTTCTTCTTTTAAGCATGGTCGGACTCCTGGTTGTGAAAGGACGCGAAGGAACGTTGCGGCTCGTCGGGGGAGGCGGCGGTATGGAACGCATCGGAACGGCGCTTGAATACTGCTCTTTGTTGCTGATCGTGTTCATCGGCGGCTTGATGACGGCGAGCATTCTCGCATAGGAGGAGCTCTATGCGAAGAGGCGTTCTTGCAACCATCCTCGGAATCCTGCTGCTTCTGCTCCCCGGAACGGGGGAAGCGCATCCGCATCTGTTTCTGGAAACCTCGGTCGGCGTGGCGATTATGAACGGAAGGTTGGAAGGGATCAGGGTCCGTTGGGTATGGGATCCTTGGTGCAGCGAGGATATCCTTCTCGAGTGCGACGCCGACGGCGACGGGCGATTGAATGCGGCCGAGGCGGAGTGCGTCCGCCGTACTTTCTTCGAAGATGCGTGGGACGCAAGATACTTCACCGCTGTTTTCGTCGAGGGGAAAAAAGTCGCATTCGAGCGAGCGCGGGACTTCAAGGTCGGCATCATGCAGCCCGACGGCAGAATCGTCTTCGACTTCCTGCTGCCGCTTTCGAAGCCGCCGAGCGCGAAGGGGAAGGTCGAAATAGTGTTCAACGACGACACGATCTTCACGGCCTTCGAAGAGTTCGTCGGCGCCATCGGCGATAGTTCGGCCATGAAAGGGTTCGCCTCGAAAATATACGACGACTTCGGCGTCAAAATTTCGTTCGTGCTGTAGCATGCGAAGAGAAGTCGAAATGCGGGAAACAGCCGCAATCCTTGTAATCGACGATGATCCCGATATC
>LVBO01000178.1 GCA_001604435.1 Synergistales bacterium Syner_01 | reverse complement strand
CGAGGGAAGGAAACGCGAGCTTTCGGGGTGGCAGTACTGGGTAGTGGCGGGCATAGCCCTCGCGGCGTCGCTCTTCCACCTTTATACAGCGGCATTCGGGCTTCTTCCTGCGATGTATCAGAGAGGCGTTCACTGGATGTTCATGGGAAGTCTCGTCTTCCTGCTGTATCCGGCGACGAAATCCCGCCCGAAGAACAAGATCGATATCTGGGACTGGGTTTTCGCGGGTATGGTTGTGGCGGGCTGCCTCAACATCCTGTTGAACTGGGACGCCATCGCGATGCGTGAAGGAATGCCGATCGCGTCCGACATCTATCTCGGCATCATGATGGTGGTGCTCGTGATCGAGGGCGGCCGTCGCGCAATGGGGTGGCCGCTGCCGATCGTGGCGATTCTCGCGACGATCTACGCGCTCTTCGGCCCGTATTTCCCGGGTATTCTCGGACACGGCGGTTTTCCGATCGAGGAGCTGGCGCCTTTCCAATATCTCAGAACCGACGGTATCTTCGGCGTTCCGCTCGGTGTTTCAGCGTCCTTCATCTTCCTTTTCGTTCTCTTCGGCGCCATTCTCAGCGTTTCGGGCGCGGGACAGTTTTTCATCGATCTCTCTCTCGCCCTGACAGGCCGCAGCCAGGGCGGCCCCGGCAAGGCGGCCGTCGTTGCGAGCGGTCTTATGGGAACGGTCTCCGGAAGCTCCGTCGCGAATGCCGTGACCACGGGCGCCTTCACAATCCCGTTGATGAAAAAGGCAGGGTTCAGTCCGGCGTTCTCGGGAGCGGTCGTGGCCGCGTCGTCCACCGGCGGACAGGTTATGCCGCCCGTCATGGGGGCGGCTGCCTTCATCATGGCGCAGTTTCTGGGTATTTCGTACTGGGATATCGTCGTGGCGGCGGCTATCCCGGCGACGCTCTACTTCATCTCCATCATTGCGATGGTGCATTTCCGCGCCGGAAAGCTGGGAATCAAGAATCTCTCCGCGGAAACCGCTCCCCGCGTCGGGAGAGTGCTCAAGGAGGGGTGGCACCTGCTGCTTCCCATCATCACGCTCGTCGTCTTTCTCGCGCTCGGCTATTCGGCGGTGAAGGCGGTCTTCTGGTCGATCGTCCTGATGGTGGCGGTTTCCTGGCTGGGCAAGCAGGAGTACAGAATGACCCCGAAGCGTATTTTCGATGCACTGATCAACGGAGGTATGGGCGCGATCGAAGTGGCGTCGGCGTGCGCATGTTCCGGTCTTGTCATCGGCGTCATCGGCATCACGGGAGTCGGCCTGGCCTTCTCCTCCTTCGTCATCAGCCTCTCCGGCGGCGTGCTTCCCATGGCGCTCTTCCTTACGATGATCGGTTCGATCATCCTGGGTATGGGAGTCCCGACGACGGCGCAGTATATCATCACGTCCACACTCGCAGCTCCCGCGCTTTTCCAGATGGGCGTGCCGCTGATGTCGGCGCACCTTTTCTGCCTCTATTTCGGCGTGCTGGCCGACGTGACGCCGCCCGTGGCGCTCGCGACCTACGCCGCGGCGGGAATCGCCAGAAGCAATGCGATCAAGACGGGGTTCACCGCGCTGATCACAGCGATGGCGGGGTTCCTCGTGCCGTACATGTTCATTTATAACAATCATCTGCTTTTCCAGGGGAATATTTTCCAGATCATCTTCTCCTTCGGTACCGCGCTGATGGCGATCATCGGTCTTGCCGCAGCGGTCCAGGGCTACTACTTCTCGGTCCTTTCCATCTTCGAAAGGGCGCTGCTGCTCGCGGTTCCGTTCCTCCTGATCGTCCCCAACATCTATACCGACATTCTCGCGCTCGTCATTCTTGTGGGAGTGTTCCTGCTCCAGAAACGAAAAGCAGTGGCTCGGGCAAATCGCGCATCTTCGTCCGACGCTGCTCAATCTTAAAGGAGGTGTCATCTCTTCATGGCGCATAAGCTCATCAAGCCCGTCATGTCCGCCGAGGAGGCCGTGACGCACATACAGCCCGGTTCCTCGCTGATGGTGGGAGGATTCAATTATGCGGGGGTTCCCTATACCCTGATCGACGCGCTCGTGGCGCAGGGGACGGGCAATCTGCATCTTATATCGAACGACACGCTCTACGCCAACGACCGGCACCCGGAAGGAATAGGCCACGGAAAACTCGTGGTGAACGGTCAGTGCCGCAAGGTGACCGCGTCGCACGTCGGGCTGAACAGGGAGACGCAGAGACTCTTCAACGAGGGGAAGATGGAGCTCGAACTGGTTCCGCAGGGCTCTTTCGTCGAGCGGATCCGCTGCGGAGGGTTCGGTCTCGGCGGTTTTCTGACGCCGACCGGCGTCGGGACGATTCACGAGGAGGGGAAGCAGGTCATCGAGGTCGACGGAAAAAAGTTTATTCTCGAACTTCCCCTGAAGGCGGACGTGGCGATCATCCGGGGGTACAAGGCGGACCGCTGGGGCAACCTGACCTATTACGGCACGGGACGGAACTTCAACCCGGCGATGGCCACGGCGGCCGGCCTGGTGATCGCGGAGGTCGATATGATCCTGGCGCAGGGCGATAT
>LVBO01000015.1 GCA_001604435.1 Synergistales bacterium Syner_01 | reverse complement strand
CCCTTCCACCGTCAATATGCCGCTGTCCGGCCGATAGAGGCCGTAGAGAATGTTCATCAAGGTCGATTTCCCCGCGCCGTTTTCTCCGAGCAGCGCATGCACTTCTCCCGGGCGGACGTCGAAGTCCACGTCGAGATTGGCCGTCACCCCTGTAAAGCGTTTGGTGATTTTCCGCATGCGGACGAGTGGTTCCGAAGGAGCTCGTGCATCCATCCCTTTTCCCCCTTGCGATCCAGTGGACGGAGCCTTCGCGGAAAAAGGTTCGCGAAGAGAAAGACTGTCCTTTAAGGATCGAAAATGTAATGATGAAACGGGAAGAAAAAGGGGCGCGGAAATTCGCGCCCCAAGTTTCCCCTCATATATAATACAAAAGAAAGGGCTATTTGGGTATATCTCCCTTGACGCCTTCCACGAACCAGTTCATGGAAAGCATCTCTCCGTCGGTCATGGCGCTTCCTTCGGGAACCTTCACTTCGCCGTTCTGATCCTTCACCGGGCCGTGGAAGACATCCCACTCGCCGGACACGATCTTGGCCTTCTCGACGTCGACGAGCGCCTTCACAAGGTCGGGCACATCTTGTCCGTAGGGGGCAAGCGCCACCATACCTTCTTTCAGTCCGTACCAGATGTGGCTGGGCTGCCATGTTCCCTTGATGACTTGGTCGATCGTCTCCTTGTACACCATTCCCCAATCCCATATGGGCGCGGTGAGGTGCTTCGTCGGCGCATAGGCGCTCATGTCGTTATTATATCCGACGACGTAGATTCCCGCTTCTTCGGCGGCCTGGGGGGTCGCGCCGGTATCGGCGTGCATCGCGAGGACGTCCACTCCGGAGTCGATGAGCGCCTTCGCGGCTTCCTTCTCCTTACCCGGGTCGAGCCAGGAGAAGATCCAGATAACCTGAACCTCGGCCTCCGGGTTCGCCTTGCGGACGCCTTGGGTGAAAGCGTTGATTCCTCTGATGACCTCGGGGATGGGGTGCGCGCCGACGTAGCCGATGCGATTGTTCTTGGACATTTTCCCCGCGACGAGACCGGAAAGATACCGCGCTTGGTACATTCTGCCGAAGTACGTTCCCACGTTGGGAGCGTCCTTGTATCCGGAGCAATGCATGAAAATGACCTCGGGGTACTTCTTCGCCACGTCCTGAATGAAGTCCATGTAGCCGAACGTAGTGCCGAAGATAACCTTCGAGCCGTTGCGGATCATGGTCTCGAAGACTCTGGCGGAGTCGGGGCCTTCCGGAATGGATTCGACGAAGGTCGACTTCACCCCGGGGAACTCCTTCTCCATGGCAAGGCGGCCCTGCTCGTGCATGTAGGTCCATCCGCCGTCGCCGATGGGGCCTATGTAGACGAATCCCGGGTTGATCTTCTCGGCGGGGATCGCGGGGAACGCTGCATACGCAGTACCGCACAAAGTGACGCTCAAAACAAAAACGAGGAGCAAAACGAATCTTTTCACGCTTTCTACCTCCCTGATATAAGGATAGAGGGGGATATCCCCCCTCTTCGATATTATACAGTAGTGCCCGAAGAAAAAAAATAAAGAGGAAGGATTTTTACTTTTTCAGAAGAGAAGAGGCATGCTACAATACACCCATGGGCTGAGCGAGAAGAATTGAAGGAGGAGTGGGTGGCGTGTCGAGTGAAAGCTATCATAAGACGTATCCGGTTTCGTGGGAACAGGTGCATCGCGATTGCAAGGCCTTGGCGTGGCGTCTTCTAGGGGTATGCAAATGGGAACGGATCGTAGGAATTGCGCGGGGTGGACTGATCCCCGCGGCGATTATCGCCCGGGAACTTGACGTTCGACTTGTGGATACCGTCTGTGTTTCGAGCTACGTCCTGCGCACGCAAGGTGAACTTTCGGTTTTGAAGGAAATCTCAGGCGACGGAGAAGGGTGGCTCATCATCGACGATCTTGTCGATACGGGGAAGACTGCCCGGGTTGTCCGAAAGATGCTCCCGAAAGCGCACTTCGCCGCCGTGTACGCAAAACCGGATGGCCGCGAGTTCGTGGATACCTATATAACGGAAGTAAGCCAGGACACGTGGATCCTCTTTCCGTGGGATGCGGAAACAGCCTATGCGAAACCGATAGTGGAGCAGCGTTAGCGTCGGAATCCGACCTTTCCAGACGGCAGCGACCTTCTCGGAGAATCCGCCGGCGCTTTCATAGCTGCGGCATACCTGGAAAGACGTTCTCATTCCCCGGTCAGGATAATGAATACACAAAGCAGGCTCCGGAAGGCGGGATGTTTTTGACGTATCTTAATTATCTGTTTTTCCTTGTTTTTTGGGGATGGATTCTCTCCGTCGGATATATACGGTATATTCTCCCCTTCATCGAATCGGCTTTCGATACGCTTGAGGCGATGGATAAAAGCGGCGACCTTTTTCCGAGAGCGATCGCTTTCATTGCGAAGCTGGCGATGACTGGAAGCCAGATGTACATTTTGGGTATCTGGTCGGCGTACTGCGTGCTCAGGACGATGATTTTTCTCCAGAAACCGGGGACGAACGGGTGGTTGTATTACATAACGGCGTTTGTTGTCTGCGAGGGGTTTCTCGGCGCTGTCGCGAAGAAAGAAAAATACAGGGGATTGCTCTCGGTGTTCCATTCCGCAATGGCGATGGGGCTTTTCGTCATCTTTGCTTTAAATCCGTATTTTCTTCGATCGGTGTATCCGTGGCTCCCTCCGATGATGAACTTCACCTTCCCGCAATAAAAACAAGAGGCCTGTAAGCGGACGCTTACGGCCTCTTGTTACGTTCCGGGATACTAAAAAAACTGCTTCCCTCGAAAAAATCAGGCGAGGGCCGCGCTTCCAGCAGGGTCTCCCTCGGGAGGAACGATGCAGATGAACTCCAGCGGTTCTTCTCCGGTGTTTTCGATGAAGTGTTCCACGTTCGGCGGAACATGCGCCCAGCACCCTTTTTCCAATGGGTAGACGGTCCCGTCGATTGTCGCGTTGCACCGCCCCGACAGTATAAGTATATAATGTGGCCAGTCGTGTGTATGGAACGGAGTTTGCGTGTTTTTTCCCTTTACGGAAAAGTGGCGCGCAACATAGTCGTTCCAGAATTTTCCCGGGGCGAAAACAATCCGTTTCTCGATATCCGCCGCATGCGATGCTTCCTCAGCTTGCGGAATGTCGGAGATTTTTCCTGCGAGCAGCACGAAATCCCTCATTGTACAACCACTCTCCCTACGTTTTGTCTTCGAAAAGCCAGAGGAACGTTCAATTGTTTCGATGATAGCAGGAGAGTGGATCGTTGTCCAGAAACATCGGCATATGGACTGCGATGAGTGGCGGGGGAGCTTTGACGAACATAAGGTTTACTGGTTGCAAAACTTTGAAACAGACTTGCAATTCTCGCGGTAATAGCTATAATGCGTTGCCAAGGCTTCATGCTGCTCTTCGGACGATGTGTCCAAGGAGCGGTTTTTTCGCAATTATATCTTCAATACAAACAGGAGGGGAAAGTACCATGAAGAGAAGTACCGCAGTTTTTTCTATCGTCTTTTTGACCTTGATCTTCGCCGCTTCCGCCGCAATCGCAGCGGTGGATATCAAGCTTGCGCACGTGGTGAACGAGAACGACGCGTTCCACGTCTGTGCGCTCAAATTCAAGGAGCTTGTCGAGGCGGGGAGCAAAGGAGAGCTTACGGTCACCATATACCCCAACGCACAGCTCGGAGACGAACGGAATCTCCTCGAAAGCATGCGTATGGGCGTGGTTGATTCCGCCATCATCACCGGCGGCCCCATCATGAACTTCATGCCGAAGTTCGGCGTTTTCGACCTGCCCTTCCTCTTCTCTACACCCGAGCATGCGTACAAAGTGCTCGACGGCGAAATCGGAAAAATGATGCTTGAGGAGATGGGACAGCATGGCTGGAAAGGACTCGCCTACGGAGAACGCGGTTTCCGCAACCTTACGAACAGCAAACAGCCTGTCAAGACTCCCGAGGATATGAAGGGGCTGAAGATCCGGCTCATGCAGAACCCGGTATATGTCGATTCCTTCAAGGCTCTCGGCGCGAACGCGATCCCTATGGCGTGGACCGAGGCGCTCACCGCGCTCCAGCAGGGTGCGATCGACGGGCAGGAGAACCCGCTGAACGTCATCGTCGCGTTCAACCTCTTCGAGTCGCAGAAGCATCTTGCCCTCACCCGCCACGCCTATGCGCCGAACGTGATCATGATGAGCAAAAAGACTTGGGAAAAACTTGCCCCCCGGATGCAGTCCCTTGTTCAGGATGCAGCGCAGAAGGCAGCGGAGCATAACAGAGCCTACGACAATGAGAAAGAGGCGGAGTGGCTCCAGTTGCTGAAGGATAAGGGGATGGAAGTGACCGAGCCCGAGACGGCCGCGTTCCTCGAAGCTGTCAAACCTGTGTACGAAAAGTACGAAGCGCAGTTCGGCAAAGAGCTTATCGAGGCTATTTTGGCCGGCAAATAAGGCTGAGGCGGATGGCCACCAAAGAAAGCGGAACAAGAGGCGGGAGCGTGTTCTCGCCTCTTGTCCGATTAAGCGATTATGTGAATAAGGTTAGCGAAATAGTCCTTTTCACGATGATGCTCGCGATGATCACCGTGACGACGATGCAAATTATCTGCCGACTTTTCTTCGAGGCGCTGATCTGGTCGGAGGAACTGACGACATACCTTCTGGTCGCGTCGTCGCTCCTGGGGGCCGCGATCGCGTTCAAACGCGGATCTCACATAGCTGTGACATTCCTTGTGCACAAGCTCCCTCTTCCGCTGAAAAAAGCGACGGAGCTCCTTGTGCAGGGGATAGGCATCCTCTTCTTTTTCGTCGTCGCCTATTACGGGGGTGTTCTTATGAAGTCCGAAGCGATGCAGACAACGCCCGCCATGGGTATTTCCATGACATGGATCTACCTGATGTACCCCGTCGTGGGGAGTATCGTGCTGCTGCATCTCGTTGCCGGACTCGGCGGCATTCTCGGGAGGAAGTAATATGGGACTCGTTCTTGCAGGCAGTTTTGCGTTTTTTTTACTCCTTGGTGTTCCTGTCGGGCTTTCCATCGGCGTATCCGGGCTGCTTATCGTCTTTTTAAGCGGCTTTCCTCTTGAGATGATTCCTCAGACCATGTTCTCCGGCAACGAATCGTTCGCGCTCGTCGCCGTTCCTTTCTTCGTCCTCGCCGGAGATATTCTCGCCAGGGGCGGGATATCCGAGCGGATCATCGCTTTCGCCGAGGCCACTCTCGGCAGGTTTCGCGGAGGGCTTTCCATTGTCTCCACTGTGGCCTCCATGTTCATCGCGGCCATCTCGGGCTCCGGAGCGGCGACGACGGCGGCGGTCGGCTCGGCCCTCCTCCCCCAGCTCGAGGAGAAAGGCTACGACGTGGACTTCTCCGCCGCGCTGATCGCAGCCTCGGGAACGATCGGCGTGGTGATCCCTCCGAGCGTCCCGATGGTTCTCTATGCGGTCATCGCCGGAGTCTCGGTGGCGAAGCTCTTCATGGCGGGATTCGTTCCGGGGTTTTTGATGGGGCTCGGACTTATCGTCTATTCGATTTACGTCGCGAGAAAGAGAGGGTATCCTGCGAGCAGAAGCACCACCGGCAGAGAGAAGTGGAAGCTCTTCATCGAAGCGACGTGGGGACTCATGACGCCCGTGATCATTCTCGGCGGCATCTTCTCGGGGTTCTTCACTCCTTCGGAAGCCGCCGCCGTGGCGGTGGTCTACTCTCTCTTCGTCGCTTTTTTCATCTACAGATCGTTGAGTTTGAAGCAGTTCTACAAGATCGTCGTCGGATCGGGCGTTACTTCGGCGCTTATCATGTTCATCATCGCCACGGCGAAGCTTTTCGGCTGGGGGCTCGCCTTCTTCCAGATTCCGGAGGCGGTCGCGCGATTTCTCCTCGGCTTTGCCGGAGGGAACACCTTCATGATCTATCTTATGATCACGATCATTATTCTGCTTGCCGGCATGTTCATGGAAACAGCCTCCGCGCTTATTGTTCTCACTCCGATCTTCCTGCCGACGATCATCCGTATCGGAGGCAATCTTTTTCACTTCGGAGTGCTGATCGCCATCGGTCTTGCCATCGGAATGGCGACACCCCCTGTCGCGATCAATATCTATGTCGCCGGGGCCATTACGGGGCTCCCCATGGAGCGGATCAGCAAACCGATCCTTCCGATGGTCTTTGTGCTCATCGGCATTCTTCTTCTGGTAACCTATGTGCCATCGCTCATTCTCTCGCTTCCGATGCTCGTCTGGGGGCCGGGAGGAATATAATGCATCACTAGAAATTTCATTAGGAGGTAGTGCTATGCGAAGCGACAACGCAAAGAAAGGTGCGGAGCGGGCGCCTCACCGCTCGCTTTTGAAAGCGTCCGGATATACCGACTGGGAAATCGCTCGTCCGTGGGTTGGCGTCGTCAACCCCTACAACGCGCTCATTCCCGGCCATATCCACCTGAACAGGCTCGCTCAGGCAGTGAAATCGGCGGTGTACGCATTCGGAGGTTTCCCTCTGGAGTTCCCCGTCATCGGCGTTTGCGACGGAATCGCCATGAACCACGAGGGGATGAAGTTTTCGCTCCCGAGCCGTGAGCTGATCATGGACTCCATCGAGGTGATGGTCAGGGCGCACGCGCTCGACGCTCTTGTTCTTGTCACCAACTGCGACAAGATCATCCCCGGAATGGCGATGGCGGCGCTTTCGCTGAATATCCCGACGATCATGATCAGCGGCGGGCCGATGCTCGCCGGAACGACCGGCGGGAAGGACGTCGATCTCAGCAACATTTTCGAGGCCGTCGGCAAGAGAGCCGTCGGGATGATCACCGACGAAGAGCTCCGCGAGATAGAGGACATCACCTGTCCGACGTGCGGTTCCTGCGCCGGCATGTTCACCGCGAACACCATGAACTGCATGATCGAGGCTCTCGGCTTCGCGCTTCCGGGAAACGGGACCATCCCCGCCGTTTACGCCGCACGGGAGCGGCTGGCCAAGGAGGCCGGCCGCCAGATCATGACGCTGATCGAGAGGGATATCAAGCCCAGAGACATTCTCACCGAGAAAGCGTTCAACAACGCTGTGACGGTCGATATGGCGCTCGGGGGGTCCACCAACACGGCGCTCCATCTTCCGGCTCTGGCGCATGCCGCGGGTCTTTCGCTGACGCTC